>CAYSXM010000026.1:0-14921 GCA_964434905.1 uncultured Pirellulales bacterium
GGTTACGCACACGAGGGGTAACGGTACAACCCCTTGGCGCACCATTAGTCGCAAGGAATCAACGATGGATTTCGAGCAGTTGTTTACCGTGGCGGGCAACGTGGCGATGCCAGGCTGGCTGCTATTGGCGCTCTTTCCACGCTGGAAATGGACCACGGCGTTGATCACGCCCGTGCTGATTCCCGCCGCGCTGGGTCTCGTGTACGCGGCGCTTATCGCCACGCAAATTTCCAGCACGGAAGCGGGCTTTGGCGGATTCGGTTCGCTGGCTGGCGTGAAATCGCTATTCCAACACGACGGCCTGCTGTTGGCAGGATGGATTCACTATCTGGCGTTCGACCTGTTCATTGGCAGTTGGGAAGTCCGCGATGCGCAGCGGCACAAGATCCCGCACCTGGCGATCATCCCCTGCTTGTTTCTCACGCTCATGTTGGGCCCGGTGGGTTTGGTAACCTATTTGCTGCTGCGCGGGGGCATGCGCCGTCAGTGGCTCTTCGCCGAATAGCCCAGGCGGCGGCCGGGCCGATCGCGGTTTTCCTTGCAGCCGCAAAAGCTGCAACACCCGACCGTGAGAGCACTGGCAAAGCCAGTGGCACCCAGAGCAGTAGGGCAGTAGCCGTAGCGCAGGCCGTGCCTGCCTTCCTTGTGCCGCAGACAGTCTCGTCAGGCCCAGGCCTGATCTACAAGATTGCTGATCTACAAGCCTCGGGTGTGACGCGGCACTAGTGTATGGCCACCATGCTGCCTGGCGCTGCCGGAGGGACCAACAGGTAGAGCGCTGGAATCACGAAGAGCGTGACCAGGGTGCTGGAGATGACGCCGCCAATGACCACCGTGGCCAAGGGCTGCTGCACCTCGGCCCCCACGCCTGTCGACAAGGCCATGGGGAGAAATCCAAAGATCGCGACCATGGCGGTCATCATGCGGGTGCGCAAGCGTTCGAGGGCCGCTTCCCGGATGGCGTCGCTTGAGGCCAGTCCTTGCGATTGCAATTGGCGAATGGCCGAGACGACCACCATGTTGTTCAGTACCGAGACGCCTGCCAGGGTGATGAAGCCCACCGAGGCGGAAATCGACAGTGGCATGCCCCGCCACCACAGCGCGATGATACCACCCATCGCCGCAAATGGCACACTGGTGAACACGAACACGGTATCGATCACGTTGTGATAACTGAAATAGAGCAACAACACGATGAGTGCCATGGCCACGGGCACCACGATCGACAGGCGTTTTTGGGCCCGCTGCATGTTTTCGAATTGCCCACCCCAACTCAGTCGATAGCCTTCGGGCAACTTCACTTGGCCGGCGATCTTCTGCTGTGCTTCGGCGACGAAGCTGCCGATATCTCGACCTCGGACATTGCACATGACAGTAATTCTCCGCTCACTCCACTCGCGAGAGACCATGCGTGGGCCACGGATGACCTCGACGTCGGCCAGCCTCTCGAGTGGAATTCGCTCACCCAGCGGCGAGGCGACCATGATCTGCCGCACTCGCTCGGGGTTGGCGCGATACTCGTCGGGCAAGCGTACCGCCAGGGGGAAACGCAATTGCCCCTCGAACACCAATCCCAACGGTTTTGATCCCACCGACTCGACAAGATCGAGCACCTGGCGTGCCGAAACCCCGTAGCGAGCCAACTGTTCCTGGCGCACTCGCACCTGCATGATGGGCTGTCCGCTGATCTGTTCGATCATCAGATCGGCTACCCCGCCCACGCCGCGGAGCACCGCGGCCAGCTCTTCCGACTTGTCCAGCAAGACCGCGAAGTCCTGGCCGAACAGTTTGAGCGCCCCGTCGGACCGCACACCCGAAACCATTTCATTGATGCGTTGTTCGATGGGCTGGGTGAAATAGATCATTTGGCCTGGAATGACATCCAGCACGCGCGACATTTGCCTGACCAGTTGTTCCTGCGAGGTGGCCTTAGTCCAGTGCTGTCGCGGGTACAGCGAAACGAACAGATCGGCCGACTCGACGCCGCCAGGGTCGGTCGCCACTTCGGGGGCTCCTACCCGCGTCCAAACCCGTTGCACCTCGTCGGGAAAATGCTGTAGCACCGCGCGTTCCATCTGTTCGTTCAAGCGGACCGACTCCATCAGGTCGGTCCCAGGGGCGCGCTGAATGCCGACCACCAAGGCGCCTTCGGACAGGCGGGGAACGAACTCGGTTCCCAGTCCCAGGCCGACATAGGCGGCAAAGGCCAGTCCTGCCACCCCCGCGCCGATGGCCACCCAGGGAAACGCCAGCGACAACCGTACCACGGGGGCATATAGCCATTTTGCGGCCCGCACGATGACCGGTTCGGTTTCCTTGATCGTGGGCGGTAGAAACAACGTGGCCAAGACGGGAATGACCGTCAGGGAGCAAATCAGCGAGCCTGTCAGCAAGAACAGCAGCGTCCAGGCCATGGGGCGAAACATCTTGCCCTCTACTCCTTCGAGCGTGAGCAGCGGCACGTACACGATCATGATGATCAATTGGCCGAACACGGCAGGCTGGCGAACCTCGATGGCCGCGCGGCGTACTTTTTCCAGAAACGACCAACTGGTGTCGAGGGGGTGTGCCAGCCGGCGGACTACATTTTCGACCACGACGACATTGCTCTCGACTACCACGCCGAAGTCGATCGCCCCCAGGCTTAGCAGGGTGCCGGCGATGCCTGTTTGCAACATGCCGTTGAAGGCGAATAACATGGACAAGGGAATCGCTGCGGCGACGATCAATCCCGCGC
Source organism: uncultured Pirellulales bacterium (assembly GCA_964434905.1). Taxonomy (GTDB): domain Bacteria; phylum Planctomycetota; class Planctomycetia; order Pirellulales; family CAYNRE01; genus CAYSXM01. The sequence continues at coordinate 2,738 of CAYSXM010000026.1, forward strand.
GTAGGTTCCCCATCACCACGAACAGCACGGTAATCACCAGAAAGGCCGCCTCGAACAGGTTGCGCCGGACGGTTTCTATCACCTGGTCGACGAGCAGCGAGCGGTCGTACACCACGTCGACCCGTGCGTGGTCTGGTAGCGTGGCGCGGACCTCGTCCAGTCGCTGTTTCATTTGTCGCGTGACGGCGTAGCTATTCTCGCCCATCAACATGAAGCCCAAGCCCAGCACGACCTCTCCGTGACCATCGGCGGTGACCAGGCCGCGACGAATTTCGTGACCAATCGCCACCTCGGCCACATCCTGCACACGAATCGGTACGCCATTCCGGGCGGTAATGACGATATCGTCGATCTGGTCGACCGTGGTGGTTCGGCCGACCCCTTGTACCAAGAGCATTTCGCCGGAGTCGTCGCGATTGATATTCCCGCCGCCGACGTTGAGGTTGTTGTCGCCGACCGCGGTGACCACCTGGTTGAACGACAGATCGTATTTGGCCAAGCTCGTGGGGTCGATGCGCACTTGGTACTGTTTCTCGTATCCGCCCCAAGAGTTCACTTCCGCCGTGCCGGGAGTGCGGCGCATGCGCGGCTTGATATTCCAATCGTGTAGGGTTCGCAGGGCGGTCAGATCGGGGTGCGCGCCACGCCAAGACACCAAGTAGTGAAACACCTCTCCCAAGCCCGTCGAGACAGGACCCATCTGCGGCGCTTCGATCCCCGGTGGCATCTGCAGGCTGGCAAGTCGCTGGCTGATCAACTGCCGCGCGAAGTAGATGTCGGTACCATCTTTGAAGGTGGCCACAACCTGAGACAGGCCGAACTGCGAAACGCTGCGCACTTGTTCCAAGCCTGGTAATCCACTGATAGCCAACTCAATCGGGAATGTGACGAGGTTTTCTACCTCTTCCGGAACCAGCGCCGCGACGGTGGTGTTGATCTGTACCTGCACCGGCGTGGTGTCAGGAAAGGCGTCGAAGTTCAGCGACTGAACCGACCACAGCCCCGTCACCAGCAATACCGCTACCCCCGCCAGTACCAGGTGTCGGTGGACGATCGACCAGGTAATGGCACGGATCAGCATGGGTTCGGCGGCAGGCTAGAGGATGGGAGGCGGGCTTCGCGACGCGGGCCAGGCCCGGAGCAGAAGCGGGAAGTGCCAGTGAGTCCGGGTGGGCAGGTTCAAGCAGGGCTGGTAGCGCCAGGCGGCCAAGGCGAGGCCCGAACGTGCGCTCTTACACCGGGCCGGCGCACAAGCGCCGCGCGGTGCGTCGCGGTTGCCGTAAAAGCCGGTCTCGCCCCACGTTCGCTGGAAACTCTAGGTCATCGGCGGGTAGGGTCCGCGTGGGGTTGGCCGGCGATTTCCAGTTCTCGGTTATCCAACTCGGCCTTTAAAATCAAACTGCCGGTGGTAACGATTTTGTCGCCGGCACTGACACCCCATTCGACGATGGTCTGGTCCTCGACCGCCGCTCCCAGGCGCACCGCGCGTCGCTCGAACAGGTTCGGCCCGCACTCGACAAACACCACCGGTTCGTCGCCCGTAAACTGAATGGCTTCGCTGGGAATGCGCACGGAGTGTTCACGCCACAGAGTTCGCACCCGGCCGGTGCCGAACGAATTCACGTGCAATAGCCGCGGCCCCGCCAACCCGGCGGCGGTGGGCTCGGCCACGGCTTGATGTGCCTCGGCGCGTACTTCTACCGTGCGAGTTTTCTCATCCATTTCTGGGCTGATCCAGCACACCTCGCAGGCCACTTCGTGTTCGACTCCGTCGGGTTGGAACAGCACTTTGTGTCCCACCCCCACGGCATCGGCATCTTCCACGCGCACTTGCAACGTGATCCACATCCGACGACAGTCGGCGATGTGAAACTGTGCTTGGGTCGGCAGCGCAACTTCACCCAGCACCACGTCGCGCCCGATCACCACGCCATCGAACGGCGCGACCAGTGGAATCAGGTTCGCGGTGGTCGTGGCCGGGTCGAGCGACGCTGCCAGGGCTGCGGGCAGCCCCAAGAACTGCATCGTGGCGCTGAGTTCCGAATCTGGTGTGGTCAGCGCTTGCTCGTGATCGATCGGAAGCCCCAGGTTCACCAAGGCCTGGTGCGTATTGTAAAGCTGGATCCGCGCTTCGCGCACTTCGGCTTCGGCCTCGCGAATTTGCCGGGCGGCAACGACTGATTCCAAAGGTTGCAGCATGCGCAGCCGTGCTTCGAGATGGTTCACACGAGCCACCGCAGTCAGGAACTGGGCCTTCGCTTCGCCTACATGCGAACTCTCGATCAGGGCTAGAATATCCCCCTTTTCCACGATCTGCCCCACCTTGCGTTCCACGCGCCAGACGGTGCCGGGTACCTTGGCCGAGAGCTGGGCCAGCCGGGTCTGATCGTACCCCACGACGCCGTTGGCCCGAATGAACTGCTCGCACGGTCCATCGACCGCCAGAACGGTGACAATGCCCGATCGTTCGCGATCGGCAGTGGTGGCAAACTGCACTTGATTCTGGCCCACCACGGCCGCATGGACCGGCTGGGACGAGCGCCCCACATTCTGCACTGGTTCGTCACCGGTCGCGTGCGCGTGTGGCGATGCGCCGTCGCCGTGCCCCGCGGCGGAAACTTTCCAGTGGTTGTGGTGACCCCAGGCCCCCAGCGCTAGCAAGATTGTCAACGTTGTGGAATACCGTAACTGCTGTCCGCGCCATTGGAACAGCGCGAGAAATTTCGCACACAAGTTGGACACAATCATGGGATCGCTCTCCGGAACTCAATGGTTCCACGGCCCATCAGGGAGAGGGCCGAGTGCATGGAAACTAGGATGTTGATGCATTCCAAACGGGCAGTCGGCGCCACTCCCGCTGGGGGTTCCTGACCCCGAGGTATTCATGAGCCTTCTGCTGCGGAACCGAACGTGTCGCGTCTGCTGCTTCATTCCGAAATTGTCCCTGACTCACGTGTTAACCAATATGCTGCGCGGGTCAATCGCGTTATTCCTTGCAGCCGCAACACTTTCGACTCCTCGCGACGAAGTTCATAAATCATCCGGGCTAACCGGAAGCACGCTCGCTCCATCAGGTGGTTTGTTCGCCAGATCATGCCTACGATCAGGTGATTGCACGTTGTTGCCAACGTCGCCAGACGCAGGCCAGTACCCAGCGCCGGGACTTCGTTGCAATGTTTGTGCCAGTTCTTTCCCGGCGTGCGGACAAGCTGCCAACCAACGGGCTTGCCGGGATCTGCGATTTGGAATCGATCGATGAGTGCGCAAGCGTAGCTTGCTTGCCGCACCGCCGAAGTCGGTTTGTCTAAAGTTTTGCCGGTTCCAAGACGACCCCCGGCCCTCGAACCCCGACCGAAGCGCTCGCTGGCAATTTTTTCGGAGGGACCGCTACAATCGGTCCAATTCTTGCTCCGTTCACCTTCGTGCCATTGGTGCAGAGTTTCCCAGTGCCACCCACCGGACCGGAGCCATCTACCGGCACGCCGCCAATTCCACAGGGTGCGCGTCCCGATTTCTCTTTGGTCCACCTCGGCATCTGGGTGGCCACCAGCGCCATCTACACCGCTTGTTGGAAAGCCCTATGGTTCGATCAACACCCGTTGGTGCCTGCGGAGGCGACCTGGTTCGTGGCCTTGCAAAGTGTGTCGGCAGGTGGTGCCTGGCTGCTGGTCGGGTTAGCCGTGTGGGAAACCTGCCGCGGAAGGCCGCTGCCACGTTGGCCAGGCGAATGGCTGTTGGTGGTTTTGGGCCTGCAATATCTTTTCGGGTTGTTATCTAGCTGTCTGTTTCAATGGCAACCCACCGTCGTACCGTATTGGCCAGCGATGGCCGCGCTGAGCGATCTGTCGTGGTTGTGGCCGGCCTGGCGACTACGCGACTTTGCCCACTGGCGAGCGCTGTGCGTGTGGCTGTGTCTGGCGGAACTTGCCTGTACGATCGCGCTGGTGTTCGGAGGCATCGCGGGGCTCGGCTCGTATTACCAGCTCCAATGCTTGGCCAGGATGGGTACCGCACTGGTGGCAAGTTGGGGGTGCGGGCTGCTGATGGCGGATCTGCGTCGCTCAGCACGGCCTCCCTGGACTCACTGCCTGGGGCCTCCGCTGCTGCTCGGCACCACGCTGGCACTGGTCGGTTTCAATGCGGTCAAGTGGTGGCGTGGCAATTGAGCCGCCACCGTGCCCGCACCTCAACGTACCTATTGCGTGGGAAACGTAGCCGGTTGTCCTTACGAGCGGGGCCCCGATAGAATCTTCGGGTCCTGCTTGAACACCCGAGGAAATCACAGTGCCAATTGGTGTCTGGTCGAGGAAGTTGCGGACGGTCCAGGCATGTCGACAGATTCTTCCAAGCACCCGATTTACCTGCAGTCGCCCTCGGAAACTCCGCGGCAACGCGGCTGGGGTTGCCTGATTTTGGGTGTCCTGGGAATCTCCTGCGTGTCGGCGATGCTGTGCTGCGGACTGGCCGGGGGTGGTTTCTATTGGGCCATGCAAGTCTATGCCCAGGAAGTACAACGAGAACTTGCCAAGAACTCAGTGATTCGCGAACACTTGGGTGAACTGCATTCCATCAGCATGGATTGGTCACGCAGCTTTTCAGAGGCCAACGATGTTTACGCCTTCAACGTCGAAGGACAACGTGGGTCGGGCTATGTGGTGGTTACCTTGGTAACCGACGCACAAGGCCACGAGGAAATTCGCGACGGAACACTTCGGTTTCCAGACGGGCGCACCTTGCCGCTAGTGGAATCGAGTCAAGGGACCGGTGAGCAGGGCACCGACGAAGAAGCCACCGGCCAACAACCGGCAGCGGATCCACCTTCCCACGAGTAGCCAGCTTGGCGGCTTCCGGCTTTGCCGCGAGCAGCCGACCTGGTTGCTATACGAACCAGCAGGGTGTTTTTCCGGCATGTTTTCCCGGCTCTTGCCATCGGCAGAGCGGCCCTGCACCTAGCCATCGGGTCCGGTGCAAGTCGTTGTCGGAGAACACGTTGGAGCCGTATGACGCCGCGCCAATGTGACGCCCGACAATTTTTCGAGCGGCACTTCGGACCGAGCTGCCCGGTCGGTTTGTAGCGGTCGTAGCGATTTTCTCGATTCTGCCGATCTTGCCGGCCGATAGGTCAGCTAGGGCAACGTCGTCCCAACGCGGCGAAGACGTCGCCGCACGGTGCCGTTCGCGCCGGCGGTGTGTGCCCAGCGGTTCCCGGTGCTGCACGGCAGCTCCGGGAGTTGTTCAATTCAGCATTGAACCTGCACGAGGTCATATCGCACAGAGTGGCTGGCAGGCCAGGCGCCCAACGCCTGGTTTCCCGAATGCCTCCACAGTTTCCCGTCACGGATGGTTCACGGTTTTGCGAGCGCGGGCCCCGCATGCCCGTGGTGGCAAACGCGAAACTGGCGGCAAACCAACCGCGGTGGAAGAAAAGGAACTTCGACCATGAAGCGCGCGATTGGATCGCTGTTATTGCTCACGACGCTGGCCACGACCAGCGGTTGCGGCTTGTTAAAGGCACTGGTTTGCGGTCGGCCATTTGGTGGCCCGTATTACGGTTGTCACGGAGGCTGTGGTAACGACTGTGGCCTGTGGGGCTGCCACGGTTGTGGCGCACGCTACTGGGGCGACTTCTGGAACCCACCGCCCGATTGTTGTGAGCCCTGCGGCATGTATGGCACCTGGATGGGTGCGTCGGACCATGAGGGAGGCGGCGGCTGCGGGATGGGTGGCTGCAGCAGTGGTGGCTGTGGCGATGGCTATGCCGATGGCGGTTACGACACTGGCTATGACAGTGGCGGTGAATCGTACGAAGGCGGTGACGAATACTACGACGCCCCGCAACCCACTCCGGCACGTCCCCAAGCACGGCGAAGCCCCACGCCTGCCGCGGCCCGAACCAGCGCGAACTGGGCACCGCACAGGCCGCGCAGCAATGGATACTCTGCCGGCCCCCCGGCCGTGCGGCGCACTTCGGCTGTAGCGCGCTCACGATCCGCGCCGTCGCGGGGAAGCGAATCGCGCGGCATGCCGCGAACTGCTTACCGCGGCACAGCACGGCCCTATGCCGATCGCGGAACGCCGTAGTTTCTGAATTGAAACGGCGTGCTTCGTTCTCCAGAGCCTCGGTGGGCGTTCGCGCCTGCCGGGGCTTTTTTTGTTTATGATGACGTGCTGTCGAGCTCCTCCACTCGCGGCTATTTCACGAGCCTCGCGAGCGAACTCGAGCGGGTAGCGCTAACGGGGAGCGCCACGGGGCGCTGCCTCGATAAAAAACACCTTGGAGCCAGGGGCGATGGGTAAGCTGTTTGTGGTGCGACATGGTCAGGCCTCGTTCTTCGAGGAGGACTACGACCAGTTGTCTCCGTTGGGAATCGAACAATCGCGTCTGCTGGGTCTCCACTGGGCGGCACAAGGTCTGGTTTTCGATCGGGTTTACGCCGGCCCACGTCGTCGGCAACAAGAAACCGCGAGACGGGTCGGAGAGGAACTGGTGCGTGCCAAATTGCCCTGGCCCGAAGTCGTTGAATTGTCAGGACTGGACGAATACGCAGCCGAGGACGTACTCAAACAGGCGTTGCCAGGCCTGATTGAGCAGTCGCCTGAAATTCGCGAACTGCACCAGTCGATTGCTGAATCGACTGACCGAACCGACCACCTCCGGCGTTTTCAAAGGCTATACGAAGTGGTGATTCGGCGTTGGGCGGCCGGAGAATGGGAGTTGGCGGAGATTGAACCCTGGTCCGTTTTTTGCAAACGTACCGAAGCCGCCTGGCAATTCATCACCGATGCCAGGCAAGGGGGCAAACGCGTGGCGGCGTTTACTTCGGGTGGCCCGGTCGGCGCCGCGGTTAGCCGTGCCCTGGGCGCCGGGCGCGACCAGACCTTGGAAGTCGCGTGGATGGTTCGCAACGCGTCGTACAGCGAGTTTCTGTATTCGGGTGACCGATTCACCCTGTCCACGTTCAACAGCTTTCCTCATTTACCCCTGCCGAGCTATTGGACGTATCGCTGAGCCCTGGCGCGGCGTGCCCGGCCAGACCCCCGTTTTTCCCAGGTGCTAGCGAACGGGTCGAGGCGGCCGCTACACTGATCGCGATTGGTCGCCCAGTTTATAGAGATCGCTCCCCAAGGATTGCGCCATGGATTTCAGCGTTTCCACCGAGATGCAAGAGCTGCTCGAGCGCTACCGGCAGTTCGTCGAGCAGCACGCTTATCCGCTCGAACCCGAGCTGCGCGACCGAGGTTGGCGCGCCATGCTGCCCGCGCTCGACGCCAAGCGTCGCGTGGCCCAGCAACAGGGTTTGTGGTTGCCGCAGGTGGAACGGGAACTGGGCGGATTGGGTTTGTCGCTGGTGCACCACGGCATGGTTAGCGAGGCCTTGGGGCGCAGTCCGGTGGGCCACTATCTGTGCAATTGCCAAGCTCCGGACGCGGGCAACATCGAGATCCTGATTCGTTACGGAACGGCCGAACAGAAAACACGTTGGTTAAAGCCATTGCTGGCCGGAGAAATCCGAAGCTGTTTTTCCATGACGGAACCCGACCGCCCGGGTTCGAACCCGACCTGGTTGTCGACCACGGCGGTGCGCCAAGGGGACGATTACGTTATCAATGGGCGAAAGTGGTTTACCTCGTCGTACGACGGTTCACGATTCGCCATTGTCATGGCGGTGACCAACCCCGCGGCGGCCCCCCATGAACGTGCCAGCCAGATTATCGTGCCGGTGGATACGCCCGGTTTTACTTGCGTGCGAAATATTTCCATCATGGGACATGCGGGCGACGACTACGACAGCCACGCCGAGGTGAACTATTGCGATGTTCGCGTTCCTTGTACGAACCTGCTGGGGGCTGAAGGCGCGGGCTTTCTCATCGCCCAGGAACGTCTGGGCCCCGGCCGGATTCATCATTGCATGCGCTGGATCGGCATCTGCGAGCGCTCGTTCGATCTGATGTGCCGCCGCGCGGCGACACGTGAAATCGCCCCGGGGAAGCCCTTGGGCACCAAGCAGATTGTGCAAGAGTGGATCGCCGACAGCCGTGCTCAGATCAACGCTGCCCGGCTGATGGTTCTGCACGCGGCGTGGAAAATCGACCACGAAGGTCTGTATCAAGCGCGTGAGGAGATCTCGGCCATCAAGTTCTTTGTAGCCGATGTCATGCTCAAGGTCATCGATCGTGCAATTCAAACGCACGGCGCCATGGGGGTTACCGATGACACGTTGTTGGCAACCTTCTTGCGCAACGAGCGCGGCGCGCGTATTTACGACGGTGCCGACGAAGTGCATAAATCGGTGATCGCCAAGCGTGCGTTGAAACGGTACGGCCTGGAAATCAAGTCCTAGGCACGCGAGGCGTGCCCCCCGCCCCCACCCTTGGTGGTTGACCTTTCAGGGCTGCGCATGAGCGACCCCTTGGCCCGATTGACCACCGTGAATGAAGAGGCTCGGGCCTTTGCACGGATGCGCGGCCGCGCCATGGCCAATCTATTGCGCCAAGCACTGGCCACTAGTCGGTTACGAGTGATGCTCGTGGCCGTATTGAGCGGCGTATTTTGGGGCGGCCTGTTCTGGCTTTTTCTCGAAGCCTTTCATTTCTTGAATGCAGCGCTGGCCCATGCCCCCACGCGCGACCAGGCCATCCGGGCAGTGTTCAGCATTTTCTTCGCCTCGTTGCTGGTAATGCTGTGGTTTTCCTCGGCAATTATCTTGTACAGCAGCATTTATCGCTCGCGCGAAGTGCAGTTTCTGTTGACCACGCCGGCCCGCGCCGAACGCGTGTATCTGCACAAGTTTCAGGAAACCGTGCTGTTTAGCAGTTGGGGCTTCTTGCTGCTGGGAAGCCCGATGCTAGTGGCCTATGGGATGGCCGTGGAGGCGCCCTGGTATTACTACCTGCTGCTGTTGCCGTTTCTCGTGGCGTTCGTGATCATTCCGGCCGGACTTGGCGCAGTGTCCTGCGTCGTGGTGATGTGGAAACTACCCAGCGTTCGCTTGCACGCAGTGGGCCTGGTGAGCGTGGCCCTGGCGGCCCTGACATTGGGCGTGGGGTGGTCGGTGCTGTCGGGTGGCGACGCGGACCTATTGACCCCCGGCTGGTTCGACGAACTTTTGGGCAGACTGCGGTTCAGCGAACATCGACTGTTTCCCAATTGGTGGCTCAGCACGGGCCTGCTGGAGACTGCACGCGGCGAGTGGTCCGAGGGTGTGAAATTCTTGGCCTTGATCACGGCCAATGCACTGCTAGTACATGTGGCGGCCGTGTCGGTTGCTGGTCGCTTACTTCGCAGGGGCTATTTCGCGCTGCAGGCGGCGGGGCAACCCCGGCGCCCATTGCGCGGCGCGTGGATCGACGCTGCGCTGACCCGCTGTCTGTTTTTCCTTACGCCCAGCACCCGCCTGTTGATCGTCAAAGATGCGCGACTGTTTCGGCGAGATCCGATGCAGTGGTCGCAGTTCCTAATTTTCCTGGGGTTGCTGGGACTGTATTTCGTCAACGTTCGCCGGTTCCGCTACGACGTGCACCAGGCCACCTGGGTCAACATGATCAGTTTTCTCAATTTGGCCGTGGTCGGGCTGATCTTGTCGACTTTTACTAGTCGCTTCATCTTCCCGATGATCAGTCTGGAAGGCCGACGATTTTGGATTTTGGGCCTGCTTCCGCTACGCCGCGAGACGATTTTGTGGAGCAAGTTCTTGTTCGCCGCCAGCGGAACGACCCTGGTAAGCACGCTGCTGGTAGCGCTGAGCGACCTCATGCTCCGGGTACTCCCGCTGGTACTGGCGGTGCACTTGTTGGCAGCGGTGGTGCTTTGTCTGGGACTATCAGGCATCGCCGTAGGCATGGGCGCCTTGTTGCCGAATCTGCGCGAAGAGTCGCCTTCAAAAATCGCGGCCGGCTTCGGTGGCACGCTGAATCTGGTCGTCAGCGCACTCTATATCGTGGCGGTCGTGGTGCTCACGGCGGTGCCCTGCCATTTGTACGTGGCAGCCGATCAAGGGCACGCGCGCCCGGCGTGGGCACAGCACGCTGGGTCGGGAACCTGGCTTGCAGTGGGTATCGTGGCGAGTCTGGCACTGGGGGCCGCAGCCACGTTTTGGCCCATGCGTGCCGGGGCACGCGCTTTCAGTCGGCTAGAGTTCTAGCCCCTCGCAAGCCCCGCTGTCCACCAACGAACCAACCCGCGCCCGTAGTCCGAAAAACGGGCTCCACTTCAACCCGCACGGGCGCCCAAGGGCGAAACGCCCGGAGCTAGCAGCCTGTCGAACATTTCAAAGGGCTGCTAGGGCAACCACCCGCACCGGCAGAAACTTGTGGTACGGTGTTTTTGACAGCGGATCGCAGTGTTCGCCCCAGGTCAATAGATTGACGGCCGGGCCGATCGGGTCCGCGGGCTGTCGATCGCCCGCTGCCGCGGACCGCATGCCATAGCCGTTGGGTAGCGAGACCACCCCGGGGGCAACCTCATCGCTGACGCGCACCAACACTTGAACCTGGCCACGTTGCGATTGGCACTCGGCCCACTGGCCATCGGCCAACCCGGCTTGAAGTGCGTCGTGGGGATTCATCGTCAGGGCGCCTTGGGCATCATCTTTGCGCCAACGTTCGTCGCGATAGATGGTATTGGCGTTGTAGGACCGCCTCTCGCCGCCGATCAGCACCAAGGGAAAATCCGCGTCGGCCGACGGAGTAAACAGCGTGTCGAGCTCGGCCAATAGTTCCGGAATGACGAGGTGGATTTTGCCGTCGGCGTGTTGAATAAAGCTCCACGTATCGGCATACTCGTGAACGCTAATGGTCACCCCCGTGGGACTGTCCAAAATTCGTTGGAACAGCGCCTCGGCCAGGCCAGCGCCTTGGTCCACGATGCCGGCGCGGCGCACGCAATCCTCGCCATAGCGCTGCACAAACAGTTGGCACAGCCCCCAGATCGCGGCTGCAGGTCGCGCGCCATCGGGCAGCGCGGCACCCAGGGTTTCGTGCAAGATGAGCGGCAAGTACGGTTGCCAGTCGGGGTGCTCCATCAGGCTGGTGGCCAGCGCGGCCGCGAAACGGCCTTCGCCCGGGTGCTGCCGGTCGTCGAGTGCCGCGGCGGTCAGTTCGTCGAGCGATGCGGGAAATTTACCCAGAGCGACCAACAGTCGCCGGTAGATTTCCGGCTCGGGCAGCACGTCGCCCACCGGCGCCACGATGGGCCGACGCAGATGAAAGAAATTGGTGGGAAACTCGAAGTTGAAGAATGCCGCTTCCCATTTCTCATACTGAGAACTGGCCGGCAGCACGTAGTGAGCAAGCCTGGCGGTTTCAGTCATTGCCACGTCGACAACTACCAGTAGGTCGAGCTTGTCGAACGCCCGCCGAAAGGCTTGGGTGTCGGCACCGGAAATAAGCGGGTTATGGCTATCGACCCAGACGCCACGAATGCGCTCGGGATGGTCGGTGTCGATTTCCGCTGGCAACACGTTGGGCGGATACAATCCGGCGATCTCGCGTGTGCGTGTCACGCGCGTCGAACGGCCTCCCTGATCCGGATCGCGCGAATGGCCAATCATCGGGCCGAACGCCGTGTGGAAGACATTCCCCCCGGGCACGCCCAGGTGACCGGTCACCAAGAACAACAGCTTGGCCAGGTAGGTGTTCAGGGTGCTGTGCAAGCTGTGTTCCAACCCCAGGTCGGTGCGTACGCAAGCACGCGGCGTTTGCGCATACTGTCGCGCCACCTGGCGCACCACGTTTGGGTCGAGCCCCGCCCGGCAGGCGTGCAGGTCGACGTCGATCTGCCTTAGGCGAGTGCAAAGCGTTTCGTGGCCGACCGTGCGTTCCGCAAGAAACTGGCGATCTTCCAACCCTTCTTGGACGATCGTACCCAGCATAGCCAGCATCAGATCGGCATCGTGACTAGGGCGCACTTGCAAGTGAATGTCGGCCTTTTCGGCCGTGTCGCTACGTCGCGGATCGACGACCACCAGCGTACGGTTTGGATCACGCGAAATCTCCTGCAACACCTTGCGCGCTTGCTGGAACCCATGCGACTGCCAGGGATTGGCGCCGATCACTAGCAGGAAATCGGCGTGCTCGACATCTTCGGCGGGATGACAAGTTTGCTTGCCAAACAGCCGGCCATCGACCCAGAACCCACCGGTTTTTTCTTGGGCCAAAGAGGTATACACGTAGGGCGAACCGACCG
>CAYSXM010000027.1:0-14597 GCA_964434905.1 uncultured Pirellulales bacterium
CCTTGGTCGCCATTGGAAAACATGGTATCCACCAGGCGGCTGCCATCGATGGCGAAGTACCATGCATCGGTGCCGTAACCCGAGGTGGCGCCGTCCCACGAGCGACCTACGAGCAAGTCAAAAGCGACGATGTAGCTTACCCCGGGTGTCAGACCATTGACCGTGAGATTGACAATTTCCTTGTTGTTAAGGCCCTTGCCCACGTTTTCGCCGATGCGTCCGAGCCATGTCGATTGATTCGGCGAAGCCAGCCCGCCGCCATCGGTGGGCAGGTTCGTGCGCGTCAACGGTGGCAACACGCCGCCCGGGGTATAGCCCGCGGCATCGATCTCGAAGTCGCTCGAATAGACGACCGTGAATGCATCGGCCGCGTCTACCAGCGACGCGCAAACTGCCAGCATCAGCGTGAAGTTCCAACACGCGGTTCGCCACCCACGCAGCAGGGCACGAGCCCGATCCGCCCAATCGACAACAAGGCTGACCATGCGAGCGTCACGCCGCGGTGAAATGATCGAATTGAACATTGAGTTGTCTCCAGGTCAAGTGAAACAAGAGTTGCAAAATCGCAGAAAGAATCTTGAAAACGCTGGATCGTGCCAGGCGCTCGCCGGCTCGCACGCGGGAGGATCTCGCAACGTGGCATCGGTCCACGCCGCGACCCCCGAGGAGACAGAAAGTGCCCGCAACGCGGAAGATTGCCGCGATCAAGATGTCGCTGGATTCCCGGATGGCAAAGACGCCCACCCCTCGGCCCCGACGGCGGACGGCACACAGGCTACCGCAAGCCACGGTGGCCAGGGCGACCGAATCGCCGCCCTGCAGCCGGAGAAGCCGCGACCCTTACGTCGGCGGCAATCGAATTGAAAGGCCTACATTAGCCGACTCGTCGTAGACACCTGAATGGCCGCAATAACGGCCGAAAATCACGGGTACCCGTCGATACTCATTGCCAAAAGTGGGGGTGTCAAGCAAAATCCAAGCGAGTTTCTTGACTTTTCGGCCGCATGCCCACGGCCGCGTCGAGCGCAAGGACCAGGAGATCCACTTGATCGTGTCGAAGCTCGAAGACCTGAGCAAAAACCTGCCGGGCGTTCCGACGCAATCGCGGGATTTCCGGTGAAGCACGTGTTGATCGCGAGCCCCCACATGACCCACTGCCGTGACTCCTTTCGCAAACTTGTAGAGGTGTTCGTCGGTTCGCAGATACATCGCGCCGTTTGAAAACGCGGGGGTTGCCAGGGTCCGGCCAGGCAGCTCATTTTTCGCCACGACTTCGACTTGCTTGCTCGGCCTCACCCAGTTGGCCTCGCCATCTTCGTTGTGAAAGAGAATCAGGTGGTTTGCATAGATTTGCACTTTCCGACATTTTTTCACGTGGCCGCCGGGCGCGGCGGAGTCATCTGGTCATGAAAAAGGCTCTCCTGGCATGTTGTGGTTGTCAAGAACACCACACGCCAAGGAGAGCCATGGATGGCTACGTGGACACTGCCCGCCGAGTTGTCGAGTTGGATCGCCTCGCTGGCCCGCGTGCTCGGTGCCCGGATCGAATGGCGACTCCAGCAGATGCTCGTCGGCTTGCTGTTCGCCCGCGGCCGACGCACGATCACGAACTGGTTGCGGGCGATCGGAGTGCGGCGGCACTACGAGGACTGTTACTACTTTCTGGGCAGCCTGGGACGCAAGTGCGAATCGGTGGCCGCCGTCCTGGTGGGCCTGATCCTGCGTCGCTTGCCGCTTCCCCAGCGGGTGCTCGCCGCGTTGGACGATTCGCCGACCAAGCGCTACGGCCCGTACGTCGAAGGCGCCGGCATTCATCACAACCCCACGCCGGGACCGGCCGGCGCCAAGTTTCTCTATGGACACAACTGGGTCACGCTGGCGGCTGCTTGTGCGACCAAGCTTTCAACCTTCGAAGCAACCTCCAGAGGATCAGACGGATGAAACGTTTGTGGGTGCTCGCGATCGTGGTTTTGGCCGGAGCAATTGTCCCTGCTGGTGGGTTCCACCTGGTGCAGGCCGGCCAGCCGTCTAGCCGCTCGGCCGACACATTTGCGAGGCAGGTAATGTTCGAGGTGACCTATGCACACCGCGACCTCACCTGGTGGGGCGATCCGGCTTCGCCAACTTCCAGCGCCTATCCGCGCCCCGGCGCGCGGCCGGTCGCCACCGACATGCACGTTCGCACGACCATTGCCAGCCACCTCTCGCCCCAACAGAACGATCTGCACGCGGCCCGTATCACGCTCGAAAACAACACCCGCACGGTCCGGGCGTTTACCGCGAACCGCGAACAAATTGTCGGCACGATCGACGCTCAGGGCCACTTCATGCCGAACGATTTCTATACGCGCCACCGCGAGCTATTGCCCAGTTGGCCCGTCGACGCCGCGGTCTTGGCCTACGATGCCTCGCGCAACATGCTGTATCAAAAAGTCGACCTTCCCGGCCCGCGGTTCACGGAATCGCTCGACTTTCTACCGCTCGACGTGCAGACCCCCGAGGGGCAGTCGTTGGCAGGGCGGTTTGCCATTGAGTTCACGCCGGCCCAGGGCACGGTTGACTTGCCCGTGGTCTCGCTAACGATGCAGTCTGCCGATCGATCAGTGACCCTAGCGCGGGCCACGGTTCCCAGCGCGCTGGTCCGAGGCGACACGCCGTTGGGCTCGTTCGACAACGCCAGCGGAACCTATCTGGCAGAGGCCGCCTATCGCCCCGGCGCCCCAACCGATCGCGGCGCGGAGCCGTGTGTCACCTTTGCGCTGGTGGGCGAGTTCACCCCAGCAGTTCGCACCGCGGGACAAACGCTGGTGGTTTCCGCAGCCGTGGGGGCTAGCGAAAAACCCGCCGCTGCGCGCACCACGCCGCCCGCCGCGCCGGGGGCTGCCTCTGCGGCGCGCATCGCAGTCGACGGCAACTTTGACGATTGGCGCAACGTGGCCGGAGTGGACGACCCGCGCGGCGATTTGGTTCCGTATCTAGAATACGTTCCCGATGTCGATCTGTTGGAATTCAAGGTCGCACACGACCAGCGGCACATCTATCTCTACGCGCGCGTGGCGGGCCAGGTGGGGCGTTCGCACCCCGACGGGGGGCGCGGGTATTTTTATGCCTATCTCGATGTCGATCAGAATGCCGGCACAGGGTTCTTGCCCACGCGCGATGACGATTGCTATTACGGAGTCGACATTGGCGACGATTGCGAGGTGCAGTTCGAGTTCGTCAACAACGCGCTTCGCAAAACGTTTTACGGTTTCTGTGGGCTGGGCGGCGACGACGACGTTCTTAAACAACACGTGACGGTCGGCCCCAGTCAATATGGCCGGTTCGACGAACACGGTCGCGAGCGGGCGCACTATAAGAGCGAGTATATCGTTCGCGACGGCACCACCGAGATTACCGAGGATCTAAAACTAGGCACTAGCGATACGATTCAACTGGCGATCTCGCCCGACGGATGCGAAGTGGAAGTGGTCTCGGATTTTGCGGGCTTTCTGCAAGACCCCCAGGGACGACCAACGCTGGCCGTCGGCCGCACGATCGACCTGGCGGTGGGTATGGAGTGCGATAGCCGGGCGTTTGTGGGCAAATCGCGCTGGGCCGCCGACAGCACGCGCGCCATTCGCGGCTATCCGCTTCGCCCCGCCGATCCGCAAGTCGATTGATGCGCATCGGGGCGCACGCCACGCGGGGGCGCTCTCCAGACGTGCTGGGCCGTGGCCACAGCAGTGTGCGGAACTACCGGTCTTGGGAACTGATTTCGCGCCACTGGTCGTACGACACCACGCCCAGCTCGGCGCGCGGCTGGCCTGGCAGCATGCTGATCAATTCCAAGGTGTGGCCGTCAGGATCGAGAAAATAAATCGCCAGCGCAGGCATCCAGGCGAACACCATGGGCCGCTCGGTGCCATCGGCCAGGAAATTGAAACCAGTTAGTTCGCGTTGCCGCAGCCAAGCGACCGCGCGGTGCTCGATGTCGTCGGCCGAAGCACGGAAGGCGAAATGCTGCGGCTGGACTTGCTCGAGCGGTTTTTCCCACAGGCCCAACATGGCCTCGCCCGGTCGACCCAACCACAGAAACACAATCCGGCGTGCCTCGTCGCGAAAACCGACTTGCAGCCCCAGCCGGTCGCAATAGAAGGCCGCCGAACGTTCCAAGTCGACCACGTTGATGTGGGTTTCGAACAATCCGGTAATCATTTCAGAAAACTCCCAGAGCATCGCACGCGCCGACACCCATGCTGACTGCAACAGCCGACACGGCGCCCCGGCCCGGCGACGTGCCGGTGTCGCACGCCCGGCAGGCTAGCGGTTCGTTCAAAAATTCAACGGCTGCCCGGCCCTGAAAAATTCCGTCGCACGCAGCGGGGCATCTTACCGCGGGAAGCGCCCACGTACCGCGAGGAACTGCCCAGCGCCCAAGTGGCCGGCACAACGCGGGCCAGCCCCGTCGCGAAGTGCCGGTTTCGGGGTCGGCGGTTTCGAGGTCGGCAGCGCAAGAGCTATGCTGGAAGCATAGGAACCAGCCTGGGCCGTGGCAAATCTGCTCGGGCCGGGGTTGGATCGTTTTACCTTGTGGGGCTGCTGGATCTCGATGGCACCGATACGTAACTGGCGCGCTGGCCTGGTGTTCCTGCTGGTGCTGGCAGGTCTGGCAAGCGTGGCGGGCTGGATTTTCTGGCGCGGCAACGTGTTCGGCGCCGCGCGAAAATCGTTGCCGGCGCCCTGGGGTGTGGTTCCCGCGTCGGGCGACCGACTGCGCGATCGGTTTGGCAACTTGCGGTCGATCGATGACTATCGAGGGCATCCGGCCGTGGTGGTTTGCTTTTTGGGCACCGAGTGTCCGCTGGCGAATCGGGTGCTGCCCGAGCTTCTGCGGCTCGAGGTGGAATATCGCTCGCTAGGCGTGCAGTTCCTGGCGGTATATTCCCACGAACGTGAAACGCTGAACGACGTGGCGGCGCACACGCTGGAACGTCGGATTCCCTTCGCGGTGCTCAAAGATTTTGGTCAGCAACTGGCCAACGCGATGGGCGTGACACGAACCCCAGAGTTTTGCCTGCTCGACGGTCAACTACGCTTGTGCTACCGGGGGCGGTTCAGCGACCAGTTCACGGTCAACGCCACGCGCCCCCAAGCGGGGCGCGCTGACTTGAAAGTAGCACTGGATGAGGTCTTAGCAGCACGCGAGGTGACCGTTGGGCGGACCGCTGCCGATGGCTGCCTGCTGGATCGCCAGGGGCCGTCCGCGCCCGATCAGGAGGTGACCTATAGCGACCACGTGGCACCCCTTCTCAAGGCGCATTGCGTGGCTTGCCACCGACCGGGCGGCATCGGGCCATTTTCACTGGAAAGCCACGCCGACGCCGTGCGTTGGGCCGCCATGATCGGCGAAGTGGCGTGGCAGCGGCGCATGCCCCCTTGGCACGCCGATCCCCGGTTCGGCCACTGGCAAAACGACCGCCGGCTAAGTGCTGAAGATATCAACGTGCTGGCCGCCTGGGCCACGGGCAGCCACCCGCGGGGCAGCGACCCCGACGGTACCGCGGCGCTCGATGCACAAGCCGAGTGGGCCATTGGCCAACCCGACACGGTGGTTGAAGTGAGCCCGCCGTTCGCTGTGCCTGCAGCGGGGCCGATTTCTTACCAATACTTGTGGATTCCCAAACCGATAACCGATCGCCTGTTTTCCGCAGAGCGCTGGATGCGAGCCAGCGACATTCGGCCCGGCGTGGCGGCGGTTACGCATCACATCATGGTCTATTCGGTAGATCCTGGTCACCGCGGTCCGGAACACGGTTACGACGGCTGTCGTTCGCTAGGTATTTTTGTGCCGGGGCAAGCCTCGATGACTTTGCCCGCCGGCACCGGGTTGCGAATTCCGCGCGGGTCGCGGCTCTGTTTCGAAATGCACTATACGCCCAATGGCCAGGCGGCCACCGACCAGCCGCGCATAGCGCTTGATTTCTGGAAGGAGCCACCGGCCAAGGAATTAGTGATTACGCAGATCGACACGCGCACGCTGTCGATTCCGCCCGGGGTGGAAGACCACCAGCACGTGCTCAAGGCCGCTTGTCCTGCCGATTCCGACCTGCTGGCGCTTTACCCACACCAGCACCTGCGTGGCAAGACATTTCAATTCGAGTGTACGTTTCCCGATGGTCGCCGAGAGACGCTGTTATCGGTTCCACGGATGGATTTCAACTGGCAGTCGTTGTACTGGTTCCAGGAGCCGTTGTTTCTGCCCCAGGGCGCGGTCGTACGAATCGAAGCACACTGGGACAATTCGCCTGGCAATCCGTACAACCCACGCCCCGACGCCACGGTCGTGTGGGGTCCGCAATCGGAAGACGAAATGATGGTGGGCTGGCTGGTCTATGTGTTTCGCGACCCGCCGCGGAAAGCAGACGACACACTGGAACTGCTGCGCAGTGTGAAGTAGTGCGCGTGTGTGAAGTAGTGCGCGTGTGCCGGCGGAATCGATGGATCGACCGTCGGGGTTCGACCAGGCGCCGTCGACTGTGTTGACACCATGCCGCGGTCGGGCGAGCGAGCGATGCTAACGGCAAGGCGCAAGAAAAAACGGCCGAGGGAAAGCGGTTAACGCCTCGCCTCGGCCGTGAGTAGAATACTTTGCTCTGCAGGCCGATAGCCATCTTGGCCATCGCCAGGTTGCATGCGACGACACGTCGGGTGTTGGCCGTTTAGTACCGGCCGCCACCGCCACCGTAGCCACCACCGCCGCCGCCACGACCGCCGCGGCCACCACCACCACCACCACCACCGCCGCCGTAGCCACCACGACCGCCACCGCCACCGCCACCGCCCCGTTCCTCACGCGGCTTGGCTTCGTTGACAGTCAACGGCCGGCCTTCGTGACGCTGGCCGTTCAAGGCGTTCATCGCTGCTTCGGCCTCGTCGTCCTGTGCCATCTCCACAAAACCAAAACCCTTGCTGCGGCCAGTCTCGCGATCTTCGATGACCTGCGCGCTGGTCACTGCGCCATACTGGCCAAACAATTCGTTCAGCGTAGAGCTGTTGACCGTATAGGCCAAATTACCGACGTACAATCTCTTTCCCAACGGACCATCTCCTCTGCGGTGTTCCCCACGCGACGACGCGCGCAGCGAACACATCTTCAACCGGCTCCACGCGATAAGCACGCCTTACGCTGGCCAGCAACAACCCCCCGCAGTCTAGCACGACAGGGTCGAACTGCAAGCGCCGTTTGAGCTTTCGCCTGCCGCCTGGGCAATTGCCCCAGACGCCTCTAGAGTTCAGATCGAAACACCCGGCGGGAATCAACGCATTTCCCGGTTGTTGCCACCCGCAACAGACCCTTACGGCCGGGTCCTGGGGGGGCCGATCTGTGGTCTTGTTCCGCTGGCCCAGACCCAAGTTGTCGGTACCGCGGACTGCTACGGAACCAGCCGCATATTGTCGAACGTCACCCGACGCGGTTCTGGCAACAACACAGTGAAGAACTGAATGCGCATGACCTGGTGCAGGTCGAATTCACGGCCTACCAGGCCGGCGCGCACCTCAGCCAGCGGAATACGAAAGTGGTTGGTTCCAGGCTGGAACTTACGGTTCGAGTTGTAGCGGTCTTGAAACCGGCCGTTATGGCGCAGATCCTCCATTTTCATAATAAAGTCGATCGGTTTCTCGCCGTCGAGGAAGGCGTCGAATTCCAACGCCTGATAGGCCGACCAGTCGGGCAGCGGCCAAACATAGGTGGCACAGGCATAGTGTTCGGTGCCGAACTCGATTTCCAGAGCCTGCTGCCCAGCGGTCGCGTGCTGGCGCACCAACACCGCGTGGCAGTCGACCAGTTGCCAGCGGGTGATTTCTCGCGAGCTTTCAAACGAGGCCAAAAGCGGCCACTCGCGGCGCTGGTACCAGCCGTCGACCAGCACGGTGGTGGGCATCCAGGCCGCGGCTGCCACCAGGACCAGCCCGCCACACCAAGACAGCAGCCGCGCAGGAATAGACCAATTCCAGGCCGACACGGTCCACAGTGCTGCCGCCGCGCCCAGGGCATCGGCAGCGCCGTCTTGCAGGCTGGCATGTCGCCCTACGGCAGCCTGCACCACCTCGAGCGCCAGGCCGAAACCCACCACGCAGGCCCAGCTTCCAGCCGAGACGAGCCATTCCGATCGGGTCCACCAGCCGCGCGACAGACGTCGCACCAACACCGCCAGTGAACCAAACAACACGATGTGGCCCAGGTCCATGACCGCGTTCGCTTCGCGTGTGGCCCGATGGACGGGCCAGACCATGAGCAACAGCGTGGCGCCAGCCAGGCCCAGCAGAATGGTTGTGCGGGCCTTCATGGGGGATCCAATTCTGGAACGAGCCGAGTGCCAAAGTGCGTTGACCGAAAAATCGAACCCTGGCACATTCGCCCGCGAGTGCCCCCCTCGTGTTCGCGCACACGATTTGCCTGGCGCATGGTAGCGGCTCCATGGCGGTGCGTCACGGCCGCTCGCAGTGGGGCAGCCGCTGGTTTTTCTGGGAACGGTTCTTTCGCCGATCGGACCGGTGCGGGCCGGTGCCCGTTCCGCGCTACCGCGTCAGCAACCTGGTTAGTTGGTCGGCAGCGCCGGTGGCGTTGCCAGCCTCCAACAGTTGCCGGGCCCGGCCGAGGGCCGCGCATTGCAAGCTGGTGCACGGCACTGCGGCGCCTGCCGGAGGCGCCTGGGGTACGAGCCGCTGGGCGATCGCGCTGGTTAGTTGTTCAAGCCCCGCGCCCGTTAGCGCGCTCGTGGCGAGTTGGCCGGGCTGCGGCCGGCCAGCGCCATGCCGCCCCAGGTCGCATTTGTTGGCTACGAACAGCACCGGAGCGCGATTTTCCCGGCTGCCGCGCGCTAGATCGTTTCCCGCGAAGTCGCTGGCGCCATCTGCGACATCGCTGCTGTCGACAATCCACAGCACCAGGTCGGCCGTGGCCATGGCCTCTATCGCTAGCGCCGCACCGGCCGCCTCGAGCGGGTCGTGTGTGCTACGCAGGCCGGCCGTGTCGACCAGTTGAATGGGCCAGCCATCGCAGGCGGTCCTCGAGGTCACCAGGTCCCGGGTGGTGCCGGGCGTGTCGTGCACAATCGCCCGGCGATAGCCCACCAGCGCATTCAGCAACGAGCTTTTCCCGGCATTGGGGGGCCCCGCCAGCACAACTTGCCAAGGCTCGATCAAGTGTCTTCCGAACGTTCCCCGGCTTTCCAAGCGTTCCAACGCGGCCGCGGCGACTTGCAGCTCGCCATGGTGCAAATGCGCGGCCACTTGTTCGATGTCTCGGCGCAAGGCTCCCGCCGCCTGGTCGAGTAGAATCGCCGCGGTGCGCTCGGTGACACTGCGGACCATCGCGGCCAGGGCCGCGCTGGCCAACGGGCAATCGGTGGTCTGTTCGATCCAAGCTGGCCAAGCGGCCACCACGGCACCTTGTGCCACGAGCGAACCCAGCAAGCGTTCCACGGCCGCTGGTCCGCCATGGCAATGAATCTCGACATGTTCAGCACCGAAGGCGCATAGCACGACGTCTTCGGTCGGGTTCTGGCCCCATCGGGCCAGCCGGATCCGGCCAGGTTCCATGACGCCCAAGGCGCGACCCTGTGGCGCGACCGCGCACGCCGAAACCACCGACCAGGCTTGGGGCCCCCACACGGCCACTGTGGCCACGGCGCCGGGGCCCGGAGCCGAGATCAAGGCCGCCAGTGTAGGCTGGGCTGTCACGGGCGTGCGTCGCGCGAATGTTCTGCCGCCAACGCGATTCCGGCAAGGGTGAGGTAAGGCACGAATCGAGCGGCAGGTGCTATCAATCGCGCCACAGACGCTGCGGCACCGCCGGTCAGGAAAATGTCGACCTCCGCGGACCCCGCGGCAAAGCGCGTCGTCAACTCGCGCACGCCGCCGACCGCGCCCCAAAACAGACCAGACTGCATCGCCTCGCGCGTGGCCTGGCCGACCACCGGGGGTGGTTCGTCGAGTTCTTGCATCGCTAACATTGGCAGCAAATCGGTGTAGTCGTGCATCGCCCGGGCGCTCATGGCAATGCCGGGCAAGATGGCGCCTCCCAAGAAAACACCAGCGTCAGATAAGAAGTTGACGGTGATCGCCGAGCCCAGACCGACGACCACGCCGGCCGCACGGGGGCGGCGCAGGCGGTTCGCCGCGACGGCGGCCAGCAGCCGATCGATTCCTACCATGTCGGGCCGAGGCAGCGCCACTTCGAGCGGTAGATCGCCGGCGCTCAATAGCACCAGTTGGCCGGCGCGGCCGCTCGATTGCAGCCAATCGACCAGCGCCGTGTGCGCCGGGCGGTTCACGCTGGCCAGACACCAGGTGGCCCCGGACGAGTGTCCGGCCGACAACCAAGGTTCCAGTTCAGAGAAATCCGTCGTGTCGGCCGGCAACGCAAGTTCCGCCTCGGGCGTGGGCAGTTCGCCCTGCATCGCCGATCGTGTGAACCTCCCTAGCTTGATGCGGGTGTTACCAATGTCGACCGCAATCAGCGGAGGAATGTTCATCGCCCGACAGCCTTACAATGATTTGCCGCCGGGGCCAGGGGAAGCGCTGACCCGAGGGACGGTGGTCTCGGGAGGGTCGGCCGCGAACGTGCCGGTGCCGGACTCCGAGTCGATGGCCGGGGCGGGTGCCAGGTGTTCCAGGTTGTCAGGCAGTGCTTGCCGGGAGATGCGGCTGGGCTCGGTGGGGCTGGCTGCCATCGATTTGACGGTGACCAACCGGTTGGCAACCTGGTTCAGCAATTGGTTCAGACCTTGGCCGGTGACTGCCGAGATGAGCCATACGTTTTGCCCGGTTTCCGCGGCCAGTTGGTCGCGAACTTGTTGGGCGCCGGGCAGCTCGGCCTTGGTCACGGCGATCACTTCAGGGCGGTCTGACAAGGTCGCATTGTATTGCGCCAGTTCGTGCCGCAGTGCCCGATAGTTGGCCAGCGGGTCGCTGCCATCCATGGGAGTTGGCTCGACCAGGTGGACCAGCAGGCCTGCGCGTTCGACATGTCTCAAGAAGTCGTGTCCCAGGCCGACTCCGGCATGCGCTCCTTCAATCAGGCCGGGAATGTCGGCCAGGATGAACGATCGGTCGCGGTCGATTTCCACGCGTCCCAAATTGGGAAACTTGGTCGTAAAGGGGTAGTCGGCAATTTCGGGTCGAGCGCGCGAGACACGGCTAAGCAGTGTGCTCTTGCCAGCGTTGGGTTTTCCGATCAGGCCGACATCGGCAATGGCCTTGAGTTCGAACACCACCTGGCGCGACTCGCCTGCCTCGCCGGGAGTAGTTTCGCGGGGGGCCCGATTCGTGGCCGATTTGAAGCGGACGTTGCCCTTGCCACCGCGGCCGCCCTGTGCGACGGTCACTCGGTCGCCCGCTGCCAGCAGATCTTTGAGCAAGTGCCCGTGCTCGGCGTCGAAGATGAGCGTTCCTGGTGGGACCTGAATGATCAGGTCGTCGGCGGCGCGTCCGGAGCAACCGGCGCCCTGGCCATTCTGACCTGATTCAGCGCGCCAGTGCTTGCGGTGCGCCAGGGCCGACAGGCTGTCGACGCCCGCCACGGCCTCGGCCAGGATGCTGCCGCCACGGCCACCGTCGCCGCCATCGGGGCCGCCGCGCGGAATATATTTCTCGCGGCGAAAACTCAAGCAGCCATCGCCGCCTGAGCCTGCCTGCACGAAGATTTTCACACGATCGACAAACACAGGGAGCCTAGCGATCTTTCTGCGATCGTTCGCCGCGCGCGGTGCAAGCAACGGTTCCTGGCACCGTCGCTTGCCTACCCGCGGACGTAGGACAAGCCAGGCTTCCCCAATCGCTAGCTGGCGGCGACCGGAGTGACCACGTTGACGCGGCGTCCGCCACGATCGAACTGCACCTCACCGGCAACCAACGCGAAGAGGGTGAAGTCGCGTCCTTGTCCCACGCCGCGTCCGGCGTGGAACTTGTTCCCTACCTGCCGCACCAGGATGTGGCCGGCAATTACTTTCTGACCGCCAAACATTTTGACGCCGCGCCGCTGGGGATTCGAGTCGCGACCGTTGCGACTGGAGCCCTGACCCTTTTTATGTGCCATGGAAAAGTCATCCGCAAGATTTACGTTGGTGAAGCGTCGCCCGGGCTGGCCGGGTGGCGCACTGGATACCCAGAGCAGCGGCCGAGGGCCATCGATCGAAATACAGAACACTGAACCGCAGAGCACCGAACCAACAGGCCAGGGACGTCGCCATCGTGAGAGAACATCGCCCAGACCGAATGCTGCGACCCCCGCAGCCCAGTCGACCGGCCCCAAATCTCACCTGGGTGCAACGGGTGCCACCACGTGCCAGACGCTCCGGTGGGACCGAATCTTAGGGGATAACACGACCCCTAGGGAACTGGACCTGGCGGGAGCGCCCTGCGGGTGGGAACCGGCCGGCGGACGAACCCCTGTTTCTAGCGATAGATCCAGCGGTAGTCAACGTCCTCTGGCGCGCCAAAACGAATCTCGTCTTCGTGCTCGTGGTAGGCGTCGCCGGGACGCCAGAAGTTGAGCTGCAAGGTCTTGCGCTCCACCGTGCGCTCGGCTGCGGCGGCCGCCGGAGCGTCGCGCCAGCGGTAGGCATTGGTCAGCCCCTGCACAAAGATCGCGAACCGGTCGGTGCGGGGGTCGATGCCTTGCCAGGTGGCCACGCCCCACACTCCGCGGTCAACGCCGTCGCCACTGGGGGGAATTTCGCGGTCCATCTCCACGGAATTTAATAGCGGCCGGCGAGGGTCTTCGCGCAACCGAATGGCCGGAATCGCCACGCTGACCAGGGCGTCGGGATAGCTCTGTTTCACGTCGCGACTTTCGAGCCAAAAACGCGGTACGAATTTTACCGGGTCGTTTCCCGGATTTCGCACTTTGTAGACGAGATACCACAGCTTCTGTCGTGTCACCCGGCCCCCCACGCCTGCCACGTCGACCTCGATGAATCGCGGCGGCTTGAAGCTGAATTCCAAGGCCCACACCGAGTGCTCGAAACGCACCGCCTGAGCCCAGGAAAAACTAGGGTCAACCCGCAGCAACTCCACAACATCGTGAATGCTGCTGTCTTCCTCGCGTTTGCGCTCGGGATCGATGGTCACCATTACGCCGGGGGCCAGCCGCCGGAAACTCGGCGACGGCGCATTGGCCACGGCGGGGGCCGTGGTGGTGAGCTTCTCTGCTGCCAACGCGACCGGCGGCAAGCAGCACAGCGTCGACCCCGCCAGGCACCACAGGCCTCGACAAACAGTGCCCAGGCGGCCACCCTTATTGGCAATGCAGCAATGCAACATGGACTCGGCTTCCAGGCTCGGCGCTCTGGGTAGGTGAGAGCAATTGGCCCCGACCTAGATTACCCAAAATGACCGGTCTTCCAGCATTCCAGTATAGAGACCCCGGACCGCCGGAAGCAACGCTACGAGGTACCTGGCGAGGCCATCGACCAGGCAATGCCAGGGTCGGTGGTAGCGGTCGTAGGGGGCCTGGAAGCCCGCGGGGGCCGAACGACAGGGCCCTGACCAATGAAGATGCAGCCTTGTGCCGTTGCCCCACCGGCGTCGGCTAGCGTGTTCTGAGGCGCCAGTGGCCCGGGGAGCATGCGGCCCGGGGAGCACGCGGCCCTTATGACCAGCAGAGGTTCTTTCCAACGGGGCGCGCAGCGAGTAACACCGGGCATGGAGGTGCGGTAGCCGGTGCGCCCTGCTGGGTTATCGAGCCAGAGCAGGAGTGGGCTGGGCCGCAGTGTCGATTTTGCGGTCGAGCAGTTCCACCGCTTCGACCAGGGCCCGATCGGCTGCGTCCAGCCGTTCGACCAGCGGTTCTTCCATGGTAAACACCAGCGCGGCCTGGCGACCGTGGGGGTCGGTTACCTGGTAGTAGATCCAGCGAATGGGCAAGTCAGACACTTTGCCCGCCACCACCAGGCGGCACAGTTTTCCGCCGGCCTCGCTGGCCTCTTCCGTGGCTTCGATGAACTCTCCGAACTTGTCGCCTAATGCTTCCTTGACATCGTCCTGAAACTGGCTCAGCGACGGTGCGTCACCGCTGGTAGCTTGGGGTAACAGCGTCAAATTGCATTGAGCCAATAGTTCTCCGCGATCGACCATCCGCAACACGACGCCCTGGGTGTCCTCGTGCATCAGGTGCCAGCGGCGGTCATATTCGAACCGCAGGCCACCTGCGGCAGGCGCGAAGAGCAGCCACTCGGGCTTTTCGTCCCAGGCGGCAGTCACCTGGCCTAGCATGTCGTCGGTTAGCCGAGTTGGGGCCGACTGCGGCGTGATCTTGATCTGCACGCGAGCCACGGCTTCGACCCCCGGGGCCACGTGCCCGACGCCATGTTTTTCCTTGACCAGCATGGCCACCCAGGTGATCCGCTGCACGCGGCGATCGAACTTCAACTTGCCTTTGACTTCCAGTTCTGTGGCCACGCCGTCGACGGCCCCATGTACGATACCCGTCAGGTGGATTTTGGCGGCTTCGGTGCTGAGTTCATGGAGCCGCAGCTCGACACTGTTCGAACTCACGGCGTCGAGCCCCAGCAGGGCCGACCACAGTGCGTCTTCGTGCTTCCAAGTGGACC
>CAYSXM010000028.1:0-14417 GCA_964434905.1 uncultured Pirellulales bacterium
CCAGAGGAAGCCGCAGGCCTCGGTGGTGTTCTCTGCCACGAGCCGCGCGTCGTCGTCGCCCAGCAACTGGGGATACTGGCGAGTCAGGCACAGCGCCGCGCTGGGCTCGGTGGTCACCACGTGATACCCCTGGCGCACGGCATCGGCCAGCAAGCCCACGTTCCAGCGCGCTGTGGCACGTGCGGCCTCGAGGGCACCTTGCGAGACAAGCGCCATGCCCGACCCGACGGCGCGGGGGTGGACGTACACCGCGACCCCGTTGTGTTCGAGAATGGAAATCAGGGCCTCTCCCAATTGCGGATCGCAATAGTTGGCATAGGTGTCGGGAAAGTACAGCACCTTGTCGCCGGCGCGGCGTCCGGGCCTCGTCAATCTCCTGCGCCGCGCGCGGCGCACCAGCGTCTGGCTTTGGAACCGAGGCAGCTTACGGCCGCGCGCCACGCCGATCAGTTTTTCCGCCAGCCAGCGCGCCCGCGGACGTTCAATCGCCCAATTTGTCAACGGGCTTATCCAACTGGCCAGGCGCGCCAGGCGGTCGATGTGGGCCAGGACCCAGTCGCCAAACCGCAGGCCGTTCGCCGCGACGAACGAGGCCTTGGCTTCGATCATCAGGCGCGGAATATCCACGCCCACGGGACATTCGAGCCGACACATCTGGCAATTGACGCACAGATCTGCAATCGCCTTGAGATCCTCGCTGGCCAGGTGCTCGGCTTCAAGCTCGCCCCCCAACACAGCCCGCATCAGGTTTGCCTTGGCGCGCGGCGAGGCTTCCTCTCCGGGTGCAAAGCGGAAGATGGGGCACATGCGTGTGTCGGCGGCGCTGGTGCGGCAGCTTCCACAGCCGTTGCAACTGCGCGCTGTTTCCCAGGCTTCGGCCGGTGTCCAACCCAACTGCAAAGTGACCAACGGGCCCGGGGGTGGTGCGTCTTCGCTGGCCGCCGGCGCCGGAGGTAGCGCAGGGCGCAAATTGCGAGTGAGCAGCCGCGGGTCGTCGCCGACTACCTTGCCGGGGTTCAACACATTGTGGGGATCACACAAGCGTTTTACTTCTTGAAACGCGGGATACAGTTCGCCGAACTGGCGGCGCAGAAACTGGGTGCGGCTCAGGCCCAGCGCGTGTTCGCCGCTGATCGTGCCGTGGTGTTCGATGACCAGCTCGTACAGTTCCACGGCCAGGGGTTCGATTTTTTGCAATTCCGCCGGCTCGTCGAGATTCAGAAATGGCCGTACGTGCAACTGCCCTTGCCCGGCGTGGCCGAACAGCGAGGCCGTTACTTGGTGCTTCTTGAGCAGGTTTTGCAACAGCATCAAGAAATCGGGGAGCACGGCCGGTGGCACCACCAGATCCTCGACAAAGGGCAACGGACGTGCCGCGCCTTTCATGCGATGCAAGGTGGGGGTCACCCGGCGCGCCAATTGCCAGAACAACTCGACATCGACCGGGTCGAGCCCTAGACGATAGTCGAACGGCCGGTAGGGCCCGGCTTGCAGGCTTTGAATTACCTGTCGCAGGCCCTCGCGCACCGCGAGCATGTCGGCACCTTCGTACTCGACCAGCAACAGCGCTTCGGTCTCGCGCGGCAAGAGCAAGTCGTAGCGCGGCTCGGCGTCGCGGGCCAGGCTCAGGTGCCGGCGATCCATCAGATCGCAGGCGCTGGCCCCCAGCGCCGTGGCCGTGGGGGCAGCGCGGGCGGCGGAATCGAGCCGGTCGAACATCAGCAGCACCAGGCCGCGATACGCCGGCAACGGCACCGTGGCCAACGTCACCTCGGTGAATAGCGCCAGCGTGCCTTCGCTGCCACAGAGCAAGCGCGCCAGATCCAGCCGGCCATCTTCCCAAACTCCGTTCAGCCGATAGCCCGCCCGATTGGGCGTCAGCAGCGGCTGCTTGGCTTCGATGAGCGAGCGCTCGTCTTGGATGAGCCGCGCCAGCGACGCGACCAGGTCGCGGCGGCGCGGGTCGCTCTCGGGCCCTGCATCGCTGTCGATTGGTTCTCGACCCACGTGAAACAAGCTGCCGTCGCCCAACACCACCTGCAACCCCAGCACGTGGCGCCGCGCGGACCCGTGTCGCAACCAATGGCTTCCGGCCGCGTCGATCGCCACAACGCTACCCAGCGTGGTCACCTGACTGGTCGAAGGGTCGGGGCCAAACTGCCGCCCCACGCTTTGCAGATGGGTATTCAATCGTTCGAGCACCACGCCCGGCTGCGCCCGGACGAAATCAGCACCCGTTTCGATGATCCGGCGCATGTAGCGTGAAAAATCGATCACCAGCCCCGGGCCGAGTGATTCGCCTGCCAAACCGGTGCCAGCACCGCGGGCGTGGATCGGCAACCGATTCTCATTGGCATAGCGCACCGTGGCCACGACATCGGCCGCGGTCCGAGGCAACACCACCCCCAGCGGACGAATCTGGTACAGGCTGGCGTCGCTGGCATAGAGTTCGAGGAAGAGGTCGTCGCAACGCACCTCGCCCGCGAGTTGGCCTAGCAGGTCTTCTTGAATCCGAGAACGCTGTTCGTCCATCGCCAACCTGTGGGCTCGAACCGTGACCAGGGCCGGTGAGCCCGCGTGGCCCGTTAGCGAGACGGCGCCGACGGGGCTTCGGTCCGCGGTCGAACTCCGCGTTCTGCCAGCCGCGCCTGTTGCTGGCGATGTTTTTCGTGCGTTTCCAATTCAAAAGGTCCATGACGCTCGGTGCCCGCCAGGCCACGGTATTCCGCCGCACAGCGGTAACACATCAGCGAATTGCCCACGAACAGAAACAACACCACGTCGGCCAGTGCGACGGCAAACAGAATGCCGAACGTCAACATCGTGTAGTAGTAGTGCCAGGCCACGCTGCTCGCCGCGAACCCTGCCACCACAATCGCCACGCCCCACCGTTGGGGAAAATCCTTGCGAATGAATAGGTCGTGACTAGGACAGACAAGGCACCGCCGAACTTCTCCGTCGGCCCAAGCTCCGTCGGGTATGGCCAACCGCTGGCCACAGGCTGAACAAACCATTTCGATTGCGCCCGTAACCACCTCGGCGCACTGGCTGGCCGCACAATGAGGGCAGGCGTAGGTCACTTGCATCGTGGAACCCTGGCGGGTGGGGAAACGCGGCAAGCCAGTATTCTACTCGCGCGCTGCCACGGGGCGGAATGAGGGGGGGCAGGGCGAAAACAGTCGCCACGCACGTGGCGCGCGAATTCGCCCGATCGGGCACCCCCCGCTACAGCGGGTACAGCGTGTCGGCCGACAACAGTTGCGATGTCAGTTCACCCAAGAAGGTAGTGATTACCGCTACATACAACAGCCCCGTGGCGCTCTGCGTGTTCGGAATTTTCAGCGTTTGCCAGGCCATCCACGCCACGCCCCAGGTTCCCAACACGCCCGCCAGCCAGCGCAGCGCCACGAACAGCACCCGGTCGGTCGCCGGCACCCCGGTAGTGCTCCATTCCAGCACCAAGCCGCAACCACAGAGCACCGCCCGCAGCGCCACGGCCACGGCCATCAAGGCGATGAGCCGGCGCAAAGGGTCGAGCCGCATGGTGGGCGTGTTCAGGTACCAATGGCCCAGCAGCATGGCCGCCATGGTACTGCCCAGTACGAGGCCGCCCGCGATCGGGTCGAGACTGCGCAGCCAAAACGCCATTCCCGAACTGTGGCAGGGGGGTGCCGAAAGCCAAGCTCCCCAGACGGCCAGACCCGCCACCAGCCATAACGCAATTTTTCCAAGCCTAGGGCGTTCGTACAGCCAGCACACCGACCCCACATAGCTCAGCAACATGACCCCGACTGCCGGAAACCATTCAAATCGCGTCGGATCCTGCCAGGCCACGGCCAGGGCCAGGGTGGCCAATCCCAACACAACGTACAGATGCACCCGGAAATAGCCCGAGGTGACCCAGCGGGGCGAAGTGACCGCCATGGCACCGGCCAGACCCCAGGCCAGCCGATAAACGAATTGGGTTAAAGTGTCCAAGGCAATGCGCCTCTGACGAGGCGTTCCGTGGGGCCCGCTGGCTGGCAAGCGATCGCGACGCCAGTCGGAAAGCACCACCCGGCGACGAACGTTTTTCGCCAATCTCGCGGTACCCAAGGTACCGGCAGCAACAGGAACTGCCCCCCAAGCTACTGCAAGCGCCACGGTTCACAAGGGCTACGATTCAAGAGTGGCCCGTTCAGAAAACTAGGCAACCGGGTGCGCGGTGGTTGCGAGTTGCGCCGCGCATGGCAACTTCACACCGCTCGCCGCCGCCCGGCCACGCGCTGCCAATTGGGCGCGACGCAGCGATCTGATAGCATTCTCGCAGCCCGAAACGGTCCAACACCCCGTGGGGTGCGGGCGGCGCGATGCAGCACTCGGGCCGATCTGGCCTGAGGCTCCTGGCCCCCGCACGCCGATGGCAGCAACGCACAAGACCGCAATGCCGATGGCAGCAACACCCAAACCTGCAACGCCGAAGTCTGCAACGCCGAAGTCTGCAACGCCGATGATGCAGCAGTTTCACGACGCCAAGGCGGCGTGCCCCGGCGCGCTGTTGCTGTTTCGGATGGGAGATTTTTACGAACTCTTTCAGGACGATGCGCAGGAGGCCGCGCGGTTGCTGGGGCTGACGCTCACCAGCCGCGAGAAGGGCGAAAACGCCATGCCCATGGCCGGGTTTCCCCACCACCAATTGGACAATTACCTGGCCAAACTGATTGCCGCTGGACGCCGGGTGGCGATCTGCGATCAGGTGGAAGATCCGAAACTGGCCAAGGGCTTGGTAAAACGCGAAGTAACCCGCGTGGTCAGCCCCGGCACGCTAACCGACGAGGCCCTGTTGGACCCCGGCGAAAGCAACTTTCTCGCGGCCTTGGTTGCTGGGCCGAGGGTGGGGTTGTCTTGGGTGGAACTTTCAACCGGCCGGTTCTTGGCAACCACGATTGCTCCGGACCGTGTGCCCGACGAACTAGCCCGCATCGCGCCGCGGGAATGCCTGCTGAGCGACGAGGCGCCGGCCCCCGGTCCCAGCACGACCGCGGCGGTGGCCTGTTGGACGCGTCGTCCTGCTTGGGCGTTTGCAGCGCAGGCGGCGCGCGAGGCGTGCCAGCGGCAATTCGGCACCTCCACGCTGGAAGGCTTCGGTTTTGACGACGATGACCAGCCTGGTATCCGCGCCGCCGGGGCTCTGCTCGAGTACCTCCAAGAGTCACAGCGTTGCAATTTGGCGCACCTCGACCGCCTGACGCCGTATCGAGACCATCGCGCCCTGGCGCTCGACGCGGCCACGCGGCGCAGCCTGGAACTTACCCGCACGATTCGCGATGGCCGTCGGGAGGGAACCCTGCTGGCGGTGCTCGATCGCACGGTCACGGCGATGGGCTCTAGGCTCCTGGCCGATTGGCTGGCGAACCCGCTCGTCGATGTGGCGGCGATCGAAGAGCGTCACACGGCGGTAGCCGAGTTGGTAGCCGATGGGGGGCTGGCGGAGAGCCTGCGCGACCAACTCCGCCAGATCTACGATCTGGAGCGATTGCTGGCTCGGGTAACCACCGGTCGGGCTAGCCCCCGGGACTTGTCGTCGGTGTCGCGCACGTTGGCACGATTGCCCTTGATCAAGGCCCGCCTGACCGCGCGTCAAGCTCCGCTGTTGAATCGCCTGGAGGGCGAGCTCGATTTGTGCGTGGAGGTCCGGGGGGCGTTGTCGGCGGCGCTGGTCGACGACTGCCCCCTGTCGCCTCGCGAAGGGGGCTTCATTCGGCCCGGGTACGATGTCGAACTCGATCGGCTGCGGTTGCTGGCCGCCGGCGGCAAACAGTGGATTGCACAATATCAGGCCCAAGAGATCGAGCGGTCGGGCATTCCTACCTTGAAGGTTGGGTTCAACAAGGTTTTCGGCTACTACATCGAAATCACTAACCCGCACAAGCACAAGGTGCCGGCCGGATATACGCGCCGGCAAACGGTAAAGAATGCGGAGCGCTATGTTACGGAGGAACTGAAACAGTACGAAGAGCAAGTCCTATCGGCCGACGAGCGGTCGCAGCAGTTGGAATACGACCGGTTCCTGGCACTGCGCGCGATCACGGCCGAAGCATTGGGGCCCCTGCTGGCCACGGCGCGGGTGCTGGCGGCGCTCGACGCACTGGTGGGCCTGGCACACCTGGCGCGCGAGCGTGGCTATTGCCGGCCAAGCATGAACGACGACGGGCGACTGCGCATTGTCGACGGGCGGCACCCCGTGCTGGACATCTGCCAGCCGGCGGGCGAGTTCGTTCCCAATGATACGCTGTGCGAATGCGACACAGGGCGCGTGCTGCTGATTACCGGGCCCAACATGGCGGGCAAGAGCACCTATCTTCGCCAGACCGCGCTATTGGTGCTGATGGCGCAGATGGGCAGTTTCGTTCCGGCACGTACCGCCGAGATCGGCGTGGCCGACCGCATCTTCGCGCGGGTCGGCGCCAGCGATGAGCTGGCGCGCGGACAGAGCACCTTCATGGTGGAGATGACCGAAACCGCCAGGATACTGCACACTGCCACCGAGCGAAGTTTGGTCATTCTCGACGAAATCGGCCGCGGAACGAGCACCTATGACGGGGTCTCGCTGGCCTGGGCGGTGGTCGAGCATTTGCACGATCGGGTCGGTTGCCGCACGCTGTTCGCGACGCATTATCACGAACTGACCGACCTGGAAAAAACCTTGCCGCGGGTGCAAAACCTGAACGTGGTGGTGCGCGAATGGCAAGACGAAGTGGTCTTCCTGCACAAAATTGCCCCCGGCGCCGCCGACAAGAGTTACGGCATCCAGGTAGCCCGACTGGCGGGCGTGCCCGGCGAGGTGCTGGAACGTGCCAAGGGCATTCTTTGGCAACTCGAGAGCCAGCACCTGGGTGCCGATGGCCGACCCCACCTGGCGCCTTCTCGACCGCGCCAAAGTAGGCTGCAACTCACGCTATTCGAGCCGGCGGATCATCCGCTGCTCGATCAGGTGCGTGGGGTGAACGTCGACGAACTCACTCCGTTGGCGGCGTTGGCGCTGGTCAAGGCCTGGCAAGACAGCCTGGGCGAAACCGCGCTGGGGAAACCACGCTAGCCACTGGGCCCCCGGTTCCGGTCTGCCGGCACGGTTCACGCCGGTTTGCCCCCTGGGGTTGCCCGCCCCAAGTCGCTGCATGCAGGGCGCCCGAGGCGGGCGCACAGGGGTTTTCAGGCGTGGGAACTGGAAATTACCTGGACGACCTTTTCGATCATGCCTCGGGGCGTTAAGATCACGGGTTCTGTAAAAATTGCCGATCCGTGCCCGGTAGGGGAGCCCCGGACCACCATGCCCAAACAAAAGACCCATAAAGCCTCGAAGAAGCGATTTCGCATCTCGGCCAATGGGAAGGTCAAGCACCGTTCGAGCTTTACGAGCCACTTGTTGTCGCGGCGATCGCAAAAGCGCAAGCGGAACTTGCGCGGCACACATACCGTGGCCTTGGTGGAAGAAAAGCGAATCCACAATTTGTTGCTAGACAACAGCTATTAGGGTTTAGTTTGGCCCCTCCAGCCCGTTGCGTGCTGGGAGGGCCTGACGCCGCTTTGGCGGCGGTTTGGGCCGAGCCCTGTTGCGGGGGAGCGGCCGCCAGCGAACCGGGCGAAAAACGCGCTTCCACTAACGAAGCGGGCCTGGCGTTCGCCACACAACAGGGAGCGTGGGCCATGCGCACCACCAAAGGCGCCGCCCGGCGCCAAGCCAAACGGCGTCTGTTCAAAAAAGTCGAGGGGTACGTCGGTGGTCGTCGCAAGCTGTTGCGGACCGCCAAGGAAACCCTGTTGCGAGCGGGCAAATTTGCCTTCCGTGATCGTCGGCGGCGTCGGCGGGATTTCCGTCGTTTGTGGATTGTGCGGCTCAACGCCGCCTGTCGCGAGCGAGGGCTGCGCTACAGCGAGTTCATTCACGGTTTGGATCAGGCCAAGATCGAGTTGAACCGCAAAGCGCTCAGCGAAATGGCGATTCACGATCCGGCCGGATTCGATCGTGTGGTCGAACAGGTTCGAGCCGCCTTGGCTGCCTGACCAACAATCCCGCAGTCGCCCCTTGGCACCGTCGCTGGGCAAGGTCGCGTCTGGCGGGCGTTCGGAATGGCCATCGCTGGTTTCTGCGGCGCAGCACGGCACCTGGCCCTGGGCGCCGGTGGCATCGCGCCGCAACCTGGCTGCCCGCGTTCGAACCGCAACAACCTTCGCGCGGGGTGCGCTGGCCATCGCTGCTGGCCCCGCGAACGACCGTCGTGGATTGTCACATGACGCTAGCCGACTTCCTCGCTCAACTGCAGGCCCTGGCCGACGCGGCCGCGGCGGCCATCGCCGCGGCTGGCGACGCCGATGCGCTGGAAGCGGCCCGGGTCGAGTTTGTGGGCGCTCGTAGCGGTCGACTGAAGGACGCGCAAAAACAGCTTGCGGCACTCGACAAGACCGACAAGCCGGCCGGTGGCCAGCAATTCAACGCGGTCAAACAGGCGGTGGAAGCCCACCTAGCCGAGGCGCAGCAGCGGATCGAGGTCCAACGCGCCGCCGCCGTGCGGGCGGCATTCGACCCCACGCCCCCCGGAGCGCGCCGACCCCTGGGCCGGTTGCATCCGGTGACACAAACCATCGAACACCTGCAAGAGATCATGGGGCGGTTAGGGTTCAGCGTGGCCGAGGGGCCCGAGGTGGAAGACGAGTGGCATAATTTCGAGGCCTTGAACATTCCGGCCTCGCATCCGGCCCGTGACCCGCTGGAGAATTTCTACCTCGCCACGGCCCAGCGCGCCGGGGGCCCGCTGCTGCTGCGTAGTCAAACGAGCACGGTGCAAATTCGCGTGATGGAGCAACAGCCGCCGCCGGTGCGAATCATCGCCCTGGGGCGGGTCTATCGACCCGACACGGCCGACGCCACGCACTATCCGATGTTCCATCAAATGGAAGGCCTGCTGGTCGATCGCCAGGTGACCATGGCCGACCTGAAAAGCGTGTTGCGGCTGTTTGCGCACAGTTATTTCGGGGGAGAGGTACACATTCGCTTTCGCCCTTCGTTCTTTCCGTTTACCGAGCCCAGTGTCGAGGTCGACATGCAATGGCACGACCGCTGGATCGAGATGGGTGGTGCCGGCATGGTCGACCCGCATGTATTGGCCGCGGTGGGCTACGACCCGGAACAAGTGACCGGGTTTGCCTTTGGATTGGGCATCGAGCGAATTTGCGCGCGGCGCCACGGCGTGACCGACATTCGCGACTTCTATAAGAACGACGTGCGGTTTTTGGAACAATTCTGATGCGCT
Organism: uncultured Pirellulales bacterium; assembly: GCA_964434905.1. Lineage (GTDB taxonomy): Bacteria > Planctomycetota > Planctomycetia > Pirellulales > CAYNRE01 > CAYSXM01. Next base: position 9,291 of record CAYSXM010000028.1, read on the forward strand.
GCCGTGTCCGAAGTGCTCGGCCGGCGTCCAAGGTTCGTTCTCGCGGCGCGTCCGCGAGGAAGGTGTGCCGGCCATGATCGTGTCGTGGAATTGGCTGTTGCAATTCGTGCCGCTCGAGGCCTCGCCGGCTGAACTGGCGCGGCGGTTGATGCTGGCCGGATTGAACCACGAAGGCACCACCGCGGTGGCGGACGATTGGGCCATCGATCTCGAGGTGACCAGCAACCGCCCCGACTGCCTGGGACACCTGGGCGTGGCACGCGAGGCGGCTGTGCTGTGGAACCTGCCGTTGCGGCAGCTCGACCCGCGACCGCGCGCCACCGGCCCCGCGGTATCGTCACTGGCCCGCGTGGCGGTCGAGTGTCCGGCGATGTGCACACGATACACGGCCCGGGTGGTGCGCGGAGTGCGGGTGGGCCCCAGCCCGGCCTGGCTGGTCGCGCGCCTAGCGACGGTGGGTGTGGCCAGTGTGAACAACGTGGTCGACGTGACGAACTATGTGTTGTTCGAAAGCGGCCAACCACTGCACGCGTTCGACCTGTCGCGGTTGGCAGGGCGAGCAATCGTGGTTCGCACAGCGCGCCCCGGCGAGCAACTCATGGCCATCGACCACAAGACGTATGCTCTGGCCGAAGGTCATTGCGTGATTGCCGATGCCCAGGGCCCCGTGGCGCTGGCCGGTATCATGGGCGGGCTGGGCAGCGAAGTGACTTCGCGGACGACCGACGTGTTGATCGAGGCAGCATACTTCGACCCGCGCACGGTTCGTGACGCCGCACGCAGGCTTGGCCTGCATAGCGATTCGAGCTTTCGCTTCGAACGGGGTACCGACCCGCTGGGGGTGGATACGGCCAGCCGGCGCTGCTGCGAGTTGCTGTTGGAAGTGGCCGGGGGTGCGTTGGCCGATGGGGTGCTTGACGTCGGCCAACCTATTCCGCCGCGCGACACCATCGCGCTGCGCTGGTCGCAACTGCCCCGGGTGCTGGGCATCGACATTCCGGCAGTGCGGGTGCGCGACATTCTAGCGGCGTTGGGTTGCGAGGTGCTGTCGGTCGATTCCGAGCGAATCGAGGTGCGTCCGCCGTCGTGGCGGCGCGACGTGTCGCGCGAAATCGACCTGGTGGAAGAGGTCGCGCGCGTTCACGGCTACGAAGCGATTCCCGAAGATGTGCGCGTGCCGATGTTTCCTTCGGCCCGGCGAGATCGCGATCGCCTGCTCGAGCGGGTAAGGCACACGGCCACGGGTTACGGGTTTTACGAGGCGTTGTCGCCCAGCGTGGTCGAAGCGGTGGTTTCCACCGCCTTGAGCCCGTGGACGGCAGCCCCGGCGTTGGAAACGAACAGCCCCCTGTTGCGCGGGGCCACGCACATGCGGCGGAGCCTGGTGCCCAGCCTGCTGGTGGCGCGCAAAACGAACGAATCGCTGGGCAACGAACGTATCGAGTTGTTCGAGATAGCCAAGGTGTATTTGCCCGACGGTCCGGGGTTGCCCCGCGAGTCGCTGCACATGGGACTGACAACCGGCGGCGATTTCTTTGCCGCCAAGGGAGTGCTCGAAGCGCTGCTTGCGGCAGTTCACGCGCGGGGCCAGATCGAGATTCGCGACACGGGCCATGCGCTGTTTGCCACGGGCCGCGCGGCCGAGTTGTGGTGGAACAACCAGCGCTTGGCCGTGGTAGGCGAACTGGGGCCACTGGGGTGGAAGCAATTCGACCTGCGCAACCCCACGGCGGTGGCCGAACTGGACCTGGAGATTCTGTTCGCGGCGGCCCTGCTGGTACCTCAACAGCAGCCGATTTCCTCGCTGCCCACGATCCAGCGCGACGTAAACCTGGTGGTGGCCGAGTCGCGGCGTTGGTCCGAAATCGAAAGCGTGGTGCGGGCCGTGTCCGACGCGTCGTTGGCGACGATTGAATATCGCGACACCTATCGCCAGCCCGAGCAATTGGGCGCCGACCGCAAGAGCGTGCTGTTTTCACTGGTCTTTCGCGGCACCCAGGCCACGCTGACCGGGGCCGAGGCCGACGCCAGCCGCGACCGCATTGTAGCGGCTTGTTGCGACCAATTGGGTGCGATGCTGCGCGCCTAGTGCTCCGTCACAGTTTGATCTTGGAATTGAGCGAATTCGCGGAGCACTCTTGTATGTGTTGCCGCCCAACCACTTACGTGTTGGGCGGTCGTGCTTCGTCACCCCAAATTCTTGGTGTGACAAAGCACTAGGCGTCCGTCGAAATCTTCAACGGGCTGCAAATCGGCGTTTGGCGACAGCCAGCGCGCGACCGTGCCGGGGGCCCCCCCAGCGGTGCGGCCCGGCGCGCCACCGAGGCCAAACATTGGCCATGGCCAATGGCTCCGATTATGATGATTGTCGGGCCTCGTCTCCCCACGCCCCTGGTGGCCACCATCCCGCGGTTAAATATGCCACGATTCTTTCGTTCTCGCCCGGATCGTTCGCGGTCCGGCCGCGCCCGTCGGTTGTCCGCCCAAACGCTCGAGGCGCGTTGGGCCTTGAGTACCGGGGGCCTGATTGGCACCGTGTGGCAAGACCAAAACGCGGATCGCCTGGTCAGCCCCAACGAGCTGGGCCAACCCAACGTGACGCTGTTTCTGGATACCGACGCCGACGGGCAATTCGACCCGGGCGAGACGTCGACGATGACCGATGCCGATGGCCACTATCTGTTCGACAATTTGGCAGCCGGCACCTATCACCTGGGCCAGGTGCCGCCCGCCGGACAGGTGCAGACCTTTCCCGAGTTGGCGGGAACTCCGCTGGTGTTTCAAGAGCTGTTCCGCAACGGCACCGCGGGCGCCAACGGACTGCAAGGTTCCGAGGCCGTGCGTGTTTCGGCCGATGGGCGCACACTGTATGTGGCGTCGATACTAGACAATTCGGTGGTGCTATTCAGCCGCGACACCGCGACCGGCGCGCTGACCTTCGTCGAACAATACAAGGATGGCGTGGGGGGTGTCGATGGGTTGTTAGCGGCCCACTTTATCGCCCTCTCGCCGGACCAGAAATCTGTGTACGTGGCGGGGCGCGGCGACGACGCCGTGGCCACGTTTTCCCGCAACGAGACGACCGGCCAGTTGACGTTCGTGCAGGTTATCAAGGCTTCCACCGCGAATCCGGGCCTCAGCGGCGCCAGCTTTGTCGAGGTAAGCGCCGACGGCAAGAATGTTTACGTGGCAGGTCGGTTCGACAATGCCGTGGTAGTGTTTCGCCGTAACGAAACCACGGGCCTGTTGACCTATATCGAGACCGAGAAAGATGGCTTCAGTGGTGTCGACGGGCTGAACAACGTGCGCTGGCTGGCGTTGAGCCCCGATGGCCGGCACCTGTACACCGCCTCGCTCAATGACAACGCGATTTCGACATTCAGCCGCAACGAATTGACCGGCCGACTCACCTTCTTGCAGGTGCTGAGCGACGGTGTCGGCGGTGTCGATGGCCTGGACCAGGCGGCGTCGGTCGTGGTCAGCCGCGACGGCGGCCAGGTTTATGTGGCCGGCTCGCGCGACGACGCGATCGCCATCTTTACCCGCGACGCCGCGACGGGGCTCTTGACCTTCGCGCAGTCGCTCAAAAACGGCGTCAGTGGCGTAACCGGGCTCGATGGCGTGATCGCGCTGGCACTCAGTCCGGACAACCGGTTCCTGTATGCCGATGGCTTTTTTGACGACACCTTGGTCGTGTTTCCCCGCAACGAGACGACGGGCCTGTTGGGCACGGCCACGATCTACAAGGACAGCGTGGCAGGCCTCGACGGCTTAGACGGCGCCCACGGCATCGCCATTTCACCCGATGGTTCGAGCGTGTACGTGGGGGGCTATTTGGACAATGCACTGGTGGGGTTCCGCGCGCCGCTTCGCACGCGCACAGTGACCTTGGCCAACGGCGAATTCGCGACAGACCAAGACTTCGGCAATCGCGACGGGGCGCTGTTCAACCGACCGCCGCGGCTGACCCTGATCGGTAATCGGACGATCGACGAGGGACAGAGCCTGACCTTCTTGGCGCTGGCCTCCGATTCCGACGCGGGCGACTCGCTGAAATTCAGCCTCGGACCAGGGGCGCCCCAGGGCGCGTTTATCTTGCCGGTGGTCGGCTTGTTTCAATGGTCGACGCGCGATAGCACTGTCGACCCGGTAGCGATCACCGTGATGGTCAGCGACGGCGCCACGGTACTGTCGACCGACTCGGAAACGTTTCTAGTCACGGTGCGCAACCTGCCCCCGAGCGCGCAGTTGGCGGGCCCCTCTACAGGCAAGGTGGGCGAGTACCTCGGCTTCACTGCGCTGGGCAACGACCCTTCTGAAGACGATACCCAGGCCGGGTTCCAATTCGAAGTCGACTGGGAGGGCGATGGCACCATCGACGAAATCGTCTCGGGCCCGGCCGAGGGCGTGGGGTTGGTGCATATTTACAATGCGCCGGGAATCTACACCGTGCACGTGCGTGCCGTCGACAAAGACGGTGGCCGCAGCGAAGAGATCCTGCAACCCGTCGAGATCAACGGTTCGATCCTGCCGGGCGATGCCAATGGCGACGGCCAGGTCGGCAGCGCGGATTACGCCATTTGGGCCGCACAGTTTGGCCAGGCAGGCGTGAACCTGGCGGCCGATTTCGATGGCAGCGGTGAGGTCGGTGCCGGCGACTACACCATTTGGGCCGCTAACTTCGGCGCAACCCTGGGCGGTGCATCGGGCGCAGCGAAGTCTGCTCCTCGCGCTGCTGCGGCAGCGACCGTAGTACGCGTGGCGGCGCCCGCCACAACCACTCGCGCTCGGCCGCGCGCGGGCTTTGTTCAGGCGGTCGACAGGCTGCATGCGGCCCAGGTGCTGCCGGCCGACGGGCGCCCCATTGTGCAGGGATCGCCTGCAGGCCAGAGTCTCGCGCCTGGCCAAGCGCACGACGTTGCGTTGGCAACCGGCCTGTCGCGTGCTTTCGGCTTCGGCCAATCGCCGCGAGAGGTTGCTCGGCTGACGCCCCGACGACGGTAACTCGCCGCGTCACATGGCTTCACGCAGGCTCTGGGGTTCAGCGCATTCGGAGTGTACGGCAGGGGCCCGTTCGCGTAGGTGCGCCCCACAGGGAACAGCAATCGCCCCGCCGCGCAAGACAGG
>CAYSXM010000029.1:0-14159 GCA_964434905.1 uncultured Pirellulales bacterium
GCCCGGGCCCGCGCACGGGTCGCGCGGTGTCGCGTGCGCTTCACGAGCGGTGACGCCGCCTCCCTCGACGAGCCCGATGACGCCTTCGACGCCGCGCGATCCGAACGCACCCTGCAATGGCTGCTGCGCGGGAGCCGGGGCCGAACGAACCGCAACTAGGGTTGCCTGAGGCCCACAACGCGCGGTGCCGGCGCTGCTTCGCCGCGCGTTAACCCGGCGGCCGGGTCGAGGTCAGTTCCAGGAACAGGTCCTCCAACGAGGTGGTCTCCTGCGACAACCGCGATCTCAGTTCGGCCACGGTCCCCACGAACTGCAACTGTCCCTGGTTGACGATGCCGATGCGGTCGGCGATCTCTTCCGCCAGCGATAGCGTGTGGGTCGACATAAACACCGTAACCCCTTCCGCCGCGCGGCTGCGTAGCAGATCCTTCACCAGTTTCGAGCTGCGCGGGTCCAGACCGACCATCGGCTCGTCGAGCACCAGCACTTCCGGATCGTGCAGCATCGCCGAGGCAAACACCACGCGTTGCTTCATACCGTGCGAATAGGTTTCGGTCAGGTCGTCGATAAACTCGGCCAGCTCGAAATAGGCGATTTCCCGCGCCATGCGCTGGGCTCCCAATTTGCGATCGTAGCCATACATGTCGACGATGAATTCCAGGAACTCGCGGCCCGTCAGCTTGTCGTACAAATACGGCTCGTCGGGCACGTAACCCAGCCGGTGCGAGGTCTGACGATGGTCGCGCGAAACCTCGCGATCGCAAACCAGCACCCGGCCGGCCGTGGGGTTCAGCAAGCCCACCAACAGCTTGATCGATGTGGTTTTCCCCGCTCCGTTCGGCCCCAGGAAAGCAAACAGCTCTCCGCGTTCCACGCGCAGCGAAAGGCGGTCGACGGCTGTCTTGGGGCCATAGGTGCGAACGACTTGATCGAACTCAATCATGCGGGCAAACGTCTGCTCGAATCTCGTGGCAGAGGACTTGGAATACCGGAGAACTATACGCGAGGCTCCCAGCCAGGGCGATACTCGCGTCTCCACAGTGCCTGTTGGCCCGCGTCGTCCTCGATACGACCCGCCAGGGGGTCGTATCGCACGGTTCGCCCGGTGCGCAGCGCGATGTTACCTAGGTGGCACAGTAGCGTGCTACGAACGCCATCCTCAATGTCGGCCAGTGGCGCGGCAGTGCCGCGGACCGCGGCGAGAAAATTGGCCAGGTGTTCATCCTCGCCGCCTGCCACGCTGCCCTGATTGCGCAGTGCGCCGTCGAGCTCGAACACGCGAAAATCGTCCTTGCCAATTACCAAGGATCCTTGTTCACCATAGAATGCCGCACCGAAATCGAGTCCCTCGAACCCGCGCGGGCTCCAGGTGCGATGTTCCCAATGGATCATCGCGTGGCCGAAATCGAAGGTGGCCAACTGGGTGTCTGGCGTCTCTTGGTCGTCTTCGAAGTGCAGCTTGCCACCCCCACAGACCACCTGCCGCGGCGCATCGACCCCCAGCCCTAGCCGGCACAGATCGAGCGCATGGATTCCGTTGTTGCCCATCTCGCCGGTACCCCAGTGCCAAAACCAGTGCCAGTGGTAGTGCACCAGATTGTCGCGAAAGGGCTTTTCGGGGGCGGGTCCTTGCCACAGCGCATAATCCAAGTGAGACGGTACCGGTGCCAGTTGGCCGGTGCCAATCGACGGTCGTCGGCTATTGATCCAGCCCCGAGCCAACAGCACCCGACCAATTTCACCCTCGCGCAGGCGTTGAAACACTTCGCGGGCCCCTGGGGCGCTGCGGCGCTGCGTACCTAGCTGCACCACACGCTGGTATTTCCGCGCCGCGGCTACCATCAGTTCGCCTTCGGCCGGGTTGTGGCAAGCGGGCTTTTCCACGTAAACGTGCTTGCCGGCGGCACAGGCCAAAATCGTCGCCGGTGCGTGCCAATGGTCTGGTGCCGCGATGACCAAGGCATCGATGTCGCGGCGTTCGAGCAGCGCGCGAAAATCGCTCACCGCATCGGGGCGTGGCGCGCCGCGGCCCACCAGATCCTCGACTACGCGGCCAAGCGCCAGACGATCCACGTCGCAAACCGCCACCACACTGGCAAGCGGATGGGCGACGAACTTGCGTGCCAGATCGGCCCCGCGAGAATTGACCCCCATGACCGCCAACCGCACCTGTTCGGAGGCGCTTGCACGCACCGGCCGCGCCGCACCAACCGCGGCCAGATGCGCGGTGACAGCCAACATCCGGCGCCGCGAAAGTTGGAACTGGTGAACCATGGGGACGAAGCCTTTGAGGTCCAGGGGAGGAATGCTGCCCGGTAGGTTGCCACGCGACCACGGATAGGCAGTATACGCGGCAAACACGCTCCGAGACTGCCCTCGCCCGCGGCCCTTCTGGCGCGTGCTTACCGTGGCGGCGGCGCTTGTTTTGGCGCCGGCAAGCGAGCCGCGATGCTGCGTGCTGCCCTTCCTGACCGCGGAGCACAATTCGCGTTGACCCCAGACCCGCAGGACGACGGTCGGAGGCACTTCCGGCCCGTCCCCGCCGTTTGGGGAGGGTGGTTTACCACCTTACGCTGGGAAAAATCGGCATATTTTGTTTTGCCTGCAAATTCGATGCAAAGTAACTTGGAAGTCTGGCGCCATCTCTGCGCGCCCGGACCCCCTCGGGGTTGCGTTACGCCTACCGGAATCGGAACCCGGAACAAAGAGAGAAGGCAATGGCCCTGCGAAAACAGCGGTCGATGGAGGCGCGTTGGCGTCGCCGACTTAGTTTGGACCGTTTGGAAGAACGGCAACTCCTGTCGGTTTCTCCGCTTACGCCGGAAAATGCTCCGCACCTACCTGCGCAGGTGGCGGTGAAATTTTCCGACCAGTTGCAGCGCGTGACCACCGATTTTGCAGCGTTCGAAGCCCAGCATCCGGGCGCGGCGTACCAGGTGCGGAATACCGACCTGATGCAAATGGGTGATCGCCTGTTGGTCGAGGCCGCGGCTACCGAGGATGCCTTGGGCCTGGCCGATCGCTTCCGTGCGCTGGGCGCCGACCACGTGGTCAATTTCGGGCGACGTGTCGCGGGCTGGATACCATTTGACAAACTGGGCCAGGTCGCTTCGCTGCCTGGTCTGGCCAGCGCGTGGGCCGTGCCGCGCCCGCAAACCAATGCCGCCGGGGCGGTGGCCAGTCAGGGCGATGTGAACATGCGCGGCGAGCAAGCGCGCGCGCAGTTCGGTGTCACAGGGCGTGATGTGACAGTGGGCGTATTGTCCGACAGCTTCAATTCATTGGGGGGTGCCCCGGTCGACTATGCCACGGGTGACTTGCCCAACGTTCAAGTGCTCAGCGACCTGCCGGCCAACTTTGGCTCGGACGAAGGTCGCGGCATGGCACAATTGATTTACGACGTAGCACCAGAATCGAACCTGGCGTTTGCTAGCGCGTTCCTGAGTGGCGAAGCCGGGTTCGCCGCGGGCATCATGCGCTTGGCATCGGAAGCCAATGCCGACGTGATTGTCGACGACGTGATCTATTTCCTCGAGCCCATGTTTCAAGATGGCATCATCGCCCAGGCGGTGAACGCCGTGCATCAGCAAGGCGTGAGCTACTTCTCGTCGGCTGGCAACTTCGGGTCCGACGGTTTCTCAACCACGCAGTGGCGCAGCGGGCGCACCTTTGGCTTGCCCGACGACCAGGGAACATCGACGGAACTGGGCGACCCGATGGGCGACACCATCGACCCCAGCGATCCAGACGTTTTTGGCCAGGTACACGTTTTTCAGGGCGGCACCCTGTACGCGTTTGCCGGCAGCGACGAACTACAACAGGTGACGATCCCCGAAGGAGGCGCGTTCCGCATTGTCATGCAATGGGACGCCCCCTATTACAGCGTCAGCGGGGTGGCCCCCCAGAACGATGTCGACCTGTACTTGCTTAACGAAGCCGGGGATACGTTGGTCTCCTCGAGCGTGAATCGCCAGGTCGATCTGCAGGGGCGGCCCACCTTGCAGGACCCCTGGGAGATTCTGACGTATATCAATCCGGCCGGTAGCGGCGAAACGGTTTTCAATCTGGCCATCGCCAAACGCTATGCCGAAACCAGCCGCACGTTCTTCTCGCTCGATCCGGCCCGGCCGATCATCGACACGCTGACCACCGATTCCGAGGTCGGCGTCATCGGCATGCCCGGTGCAATTACCGATGTGAACGTGTCGCTGAAGCTTCGGCACTCCTATTTGCCCGACGTGACCGTGCGACTGATTTCGCCCAACGGCGACGGCATGAACAACGAGGGCATCGAATTGTTCTCGGGGCTGGCCGGCGTGTCGATGGAAGACACCGTGCTCGACGATCAGGCAGCGCAGGAAATTACCTTTGCAGTCGATCCCTACCGTGGATCGTTCCGCCCCCGCAATAGCATGATCGAGGCGTTCGGTGGGCAGTCGCCCAACGGCACCTGGCGCTTGGTAGTTCAGGACCTGGAAGGCCGGCCGCTCGACGCCGGCCAATTGTTCGATTGGTCGCTAACATTGCGGACCGATGCCAACCCCACGCCCGACCCCGGCGCGGTGAAGTACGTCGTCATCAACGGACCATTGCCCGACGAATATGCCGGGGCGCCGACCATCTATGGCCATGCCAACGCCGCGGGGGCCAACGCCGTGGGGGCCATGCCTTATTTCTTCGGGCCCGGATATAGCCCCATCGACATTGCGCTGGAGGGCTTTTCGTCGCGAGGCAATACGCCGATCTACTTCGACGTCGCGGGGTCGCGTTTGGCCACGCCCGAGGTGCGCGTCAAGCCCGACATCGTCGGACCCGATGGCTCGGACACCACGTTTTTTCCTGCGCCGGCTTTCTTCACTGATACCGATGGCAACGGCCGGCCCAACTTTTTTGGCACCTCGGCTGCGGCGCCCCACGTGGCGGGCGTGGCCGCACTGATGCTACAGGCATTGCCTGGTGCCACGCCCGATCAGGTCCACGATGCCCTGCAGCAAACGGCACTGAGCGTGCCAGGTGCTCCGTTTGGATTGGCCCAAGCCGACCTGGCCATTGGCCAATTGGTGATCAGCAACACCGGTAGCATCGAAGGGCAGAAATTCAACGACCTGGACCGGGACGGAAGGTTTGATGCAGGTGAGCCCGCGCTGGCTGGCTTCACCGTGTTCCTGGACCAGAACAACAACGGGTTGCAGGACGACGTTACCTCTCGGTATATCGCCGACCGTTTGCCCGTGCGTCTGACCGACAACACCACGATCACCAACCCGCTGTTCGTCTCGGCCGTGCCGGCGCCGATCAAGAAAGTGACGGTTCAGCTTTCGATCGACCACACGGCAGTCGGCGATCTGACCATTGCGTTGTTGAGCCCTGAGGGAAAGCGGATCGAATTGGCGAACGGGCAAGGTGCCGGCGGCGACAACTACCTTGGCACCGTATTCGACGACGACGCGCCTCGCCCGTTGTCTTCCGGCAGTGCGCCATTTAGCGGTTCCTTCCGACCGATTCAGCCGTTGGCCGGTTTCGAGGGTGATAACCCGAACGGTGTATGGCGTCTGGAAATTCGCGATAGCCGCAACTTCAATGTCGGAACCCTGACCAGTTGGACGCTCTCGCTAACCTATGCGGAACCAAGCACCACGACCGATGCCACGGGACATTTCGAGTTCAACGATTTGCCCGTCGGCACCTATCTGTTGGCTTGCTCGTTTGGAGCGAATGAAAAAGGTTGGGAAAGCAGCTTCGCCCAGGGGGTCGGTCGCGGCAGCCCCGTGCTGTTTAGCGAGTTCGACCTGGGGGATGTCGACGCCTTCGAGTTGCAGAACTACAGCGAACAAACGCAAGACACCGCTGGTTGGAAGGTGGTCATCAGCGACTCGCCCTACGGCAACATCAACGACGTCAATTCGGTCGTCTATTCGCTGCCCGACAGCATCGATGCGCGGCAAGTGGCCTATGCCACCGATTCCCCGGCAAATCATTACTTCGGAAAGAACATTTTCTGGAACAAGAGCAATAACCGCATCGGCAGCGGTTGGGCCATGTTGATCGACGACCAGGGCTTCGTGCGCGATTGGGCCGGCTGGGGCTGGGATAGCACCGACCTGGCCGGGTTCGACGTAACCATCGACGCAGTGCAGGTCGAAGGTCAATCGCTACGCGTGCAAGGCCTGACTGGCATTTGGAGCGGGGCCACGATCTCGCGCACCGGCGAGGGCACGATCCAGCGTCGGGGTGGCATCGACAACGGCACGGCGATCGACTTCGTGTGGAGTGCCGTCAGCACGATCGGTGGCAGCAACACATTGCCGCCGCAAGATTTCGAGATCGGCCCGCAAAACCCCACGTTGTCGGTATTTCTCAAGGCAGGCCAGTCCGCCTCGAATGTGGCGATCGGCGATCGGTACTTTGGCAATCGCAATTCGCCGGGCTTGCCCGCGATTGCCGATGCACAACCCAACGGTCCGCAACAGGGCCCCATCGACTCGGTGCAGGTACGCTTCACCGAGCCGATGGACCGCAACAGCTTCAGCGTCGACGATATCGTCAGCTTCACCGGCCCCGGCCGCCAGGTCATCGACGAGTTTATCAGCCGCCAAGACGACAGCTATGGCTGGACCCTGCACGACACTCTGGTCGGGGTGGGCTACAAGGCCTATGTGTTGGATTTCACCTCGCAAACCTGGCGCTCGGCCAACGAGGTGGATCGCACCGACTGGAAGCATTGGCTGACTGTCGTGGTGCCGACCGACGTGACGCACGACACGGCACTGCTGATCGTGGCTGGCGGATCGAACAACGACGGCCCGCCCACGTTGTTCAATACCGAGGTGCAACGTGCCGCCGATTTCGCACGCGCCACGCGCTCGGTGGCCGTGGTGCTACCCACCGTGCCGAACCAACCGTTGAGTTTTACCGGCGATTCCTTGACCAATGGGCCCCGGTTCGAGGACGAAATCATCGCCTCGTCGTTCGACCAGTTCCTGCGTTCGGGCGACGTCAATTGGCCGGCCCTGCTGCCGATGGTGAAAAGCGCCGTGCGCGCCATGGACGCCACGCAAGAGTTCACCGGCGGCTTGAACAACCCCATCGCCCTGAACCATTTTGTGGTGTCGGGTGCGTCGAAGCGCGGTTGGACCACCTGGCTGACAGGCATTGTCGACAATCGCGTTACCGCGATCATGCCCAACGTGTTCGATGCCTTGAACCTGGCCACACAGTTTACGCACCACGGCCAGATTTATGGCGACAACCCCACCGGCACGCTGCCAGACCCCGAAGACCCCACACGCGCCTATTCGTATGCGATCGAAGACTATGTGAACTACCAGATTATCAATCGATTGGATGATCCGCGGGGGCCACAGTTGGCGGCAATCGTCGACCCGCTCAGCTATCTCGATCGGCTCGACTTGTTGAAATACGACGTGGTATCGGCAGGAGATGAATTCTTCGCCACGGAGTCGTCGCAGTTCTATTTGTCGCAGTTGCCGGGGCCAAAATATCTGCGCGTGGTGCCGAACACCGGCCACTCGCTCAACGCCAGCGCGATCGAGAGCGAGGGGGCGTTCTACAAGCAAGTGCTGGATGGCGACCGCTTGCCGCAATTTGGTTGGACGATCGGGGCCGACGGCTCGATCGTGGTTACGCCTGGCGCGCAGGCCGGCGATGCGCCGACCAGCGTGCGGCTGTGGCAGGCCAACAACCCCGATTTCCGCGATTTCCGCAATCGCCCCAACCCGCTCAATCCGGCCCAACGCGGCCCCACTTGGACCAGCACGCTGCTGGCGGCCAACGGGCAAAGTCAGTTCGTCGGTCGCGTCGACAGTCCCCTGCCGGGCTGGACCGCCTACCTCGTCGAAATGACCTACGACGTTGGGGAGGCGGCTCCACTGGTGTTTACCACCGACGTGGCAATGCTTTCCGACGGGCAATTGGCCTCGCGCGCGTCGAGCACGGGCAGCACCGATGGCGGGCCCGCCCCGGCATCGTCGACGGCGCGCGCCGACTTGAAGTCGCAGGTAACCGGTTTTCACTGGAGCGACGACGGCCTGATTCTGACGATCGAATTCCAGCCGCAGTCTCTCGAAGGCAACTACCAGTTGGTGCTCGGTCCCAATATTCTCGATGAACAGGGCAACCCGCTCGATCAGAATCGAGACGGCGTCGCGGGCAATGCGCTAAGCGACACGTTCACCATCGAGTTTTCGCCCAGTTCCGAAATCCGTGGCGGTCGTTATAGCGATATCAATGGCAACGGACAGCGCGACGAGGGCGAGCCAGGATTGGTCGGCGCGACCATCTATCTCGATCTCGATGGCGATGGAATTTTCGACGCCAGCGAACCCAGCGCCGTGACCGACGAGCGCGGAGACTACGCTATAAGTGGTCTGCGGTCCGGGGTGTATACCGTCATCGCCGTTCCCTTGGCGGGCTTCACCGCCAGCGCGCCAAGCAGCGGTCAACAGACCGTGGTGCTGGGCCAGTCGCAAAGCCTGGTGACCAACTTCGGCGACCGCCCGAGCGGTCTCGATTGGTTGCCTCAGGGACCTCGTCCGATAGTGCAAGGGCAAGTGGAGGGGCAGACCGAGCAGAACAATCCCGTCGTGGGCGCCATTCAAGTGGTGGTGCCACATCCGACCAATTCGGCCGTGGTGTACGTCGGCACCGTCAATGGTGGCGTGTGGAAAACTACGAATTCAACCAGTCAGAATGGCCCCGTCTGGACCGCGTTGACCGACCAGCAGTCTTCGTTGTCGATCGGCGCCTTGGATTTGGATCCGACCTACAGCGCTCGTGCCACGTTGTTGGCGGGTATCGGGCGATTCAGCAGCCTGGCGTCGGATGGGGGCGACCGAACCGGGTTATTGCGATCGACCAATGGTGGACTTAGCTGGACCAGTTTGGGCGCTCAAGAGCTGCGCGGAAAGAACATTTCCGGTGTCGCGGCTCGTGGCAGCGTGCTCGTGGCGGCGGCCAACAGCAGCGTCTCCGGGCCAGCAGGCATTTACCGCAGCTCGGACGGCGGTCAGACGTTTGCACTGGTGTCGGGCGATGGTGTCAGCGGTTTACCCACCGGCGCCGTGTCGGATTTGTATGGCGACCCCAGCAACAGCAGTCGGCTTTATGCCGGCCTGCTGAAGGTGGGCCTGTTCCGCAGCGACGATGCCGGGGCAACCTGGATCAACGTCACCAGCGGCATCAGCCTGATTGGCCCCGACACCGACCGCATCGAATTCGCGGTGCACGCTCGCGGCGCTAACAACGTGGTGTGGGTGGGTATCATCAACGATGGCCAACTAGCAGGCGTATTGCGATCGACCAATCAGGGTGGGTCTTGGTCGGCCATGGAACTGCCGCGCACGTTCGAGGGTTCCGGCTTCGAGGGCATTTTCCCTGAAGAAGCAGCAGACCGCCCCGGTGGCCAGGGTAGCCTGCACTTCTCGATCGTGGCCGATCCTATCGATCCATTGGTGGTGTATGTGGGGGGTGATCGGCAACCCAACCCCTTCCCGAACTCGGTCGGGGCCGAGGATTTCTCGGGGCGTCTGTTCCGCGGCAACGCCTTGAAGCCGGTGAACAGCGATTCGCAATGGCGGGCCATCACGCACGACTTCGCCTCGCATAGCGCGCCCCATGCCGACTCGCGCGATTTGGCCTTCGACGCCGATGGCAACCTGGTGGAAGTCGACGATGGCGGCATCTATCGCCTGGTCGACGTGCTGGAAACCTCGAATATCGCAACCTGGAAGTCGCTCAATGGCAATCTGCAAATCACCGAGTTTCACTCGGTCGATTTCGATGCCAACACGCGCACCGTGGTGGGCGGCGCCCAGGATGTGGGAACCTCGGAACAATTGCTCGAAGGGGGCGGCACCTGGCGCCAGGCAGCGTTGACGCCGCTGGAACTGGTGCCGTTTTTCGGCTTCGTCTCGGCACGAGGCGACGGTGGCGTGGTAGCGATAGACGACAGCGACCCCACGCAATCGGTGCGCTATGGTAGCTTCCAGAACTTTGCTAATTTCTGGCGCCGCACCGTGTCGCCCAGCGGCGCGGTCATCGAGACCGCATTTCCGGCATTGCGCGTGCTAGGCACCCTCGGGCAGCGGTTGTATCAGGTCGATCTGCCCCAGTTCTATACCCCCCTCGAACTGAACGAGGCGAGTCCGCGGCGATTGGTCATTGGCACCCGAACGCACGTATTCGAGTCGTTCGATCAAGGCGAAACCCTGAGCGACTTGGGGGCCCTTGGGTCGATCGGCGCCATGGCCTATGGGGGCCGCTTGGACGGTGTCGACAATCTCGACGTTTTGTATGTCGGGGCAGGTTCGAATATGTACCTGCGAACCACGGCAGGCGGCGCGCTCGCGCCGTTGGCCAATTACCCTGGCGGCGCCCCGGTCGACATCAAGTTGGATCCGGAGAACTGGCGCTCGGCATACGTGATCGACGAAGACAACGTCTGGCGCACCAACGACGCCGGCGCGCACTGGGAGAGTATCACCGGTAACCTGGCCGATTCACAACTGCGGACGTTGACCTTCGCCTCGTTCGATCGCACGCACATTCTGTTGGTGGGCGGCAACGCCGGCGTATCGGCCATGACACCCTCGCGTCCGGGTGAATGGCAGACCTTGGGACCGAATTTGCCGAATGCACCAGTTTCCGACCTGCACTACGATTCGCGAGCCGATTACTTGCTGGCCGGCACGCTGGGGCGCGGTGCCTGGGCTATTCCCGATTACCTGCACAAATTGGGCGTGAATCGGCCCGCCCAGTCAGGCGCCAACGCGCCGGCGACCACCAACTTCCCAGGGTTGGGCGGCCTGTTCGTGCGCAACGGCAACCAACTCACGGTGCAGGGCACTGCGGGTGCCGACCAGTTTGCATTCCGTGTGGGCGATCTGCTGGAAGTGTCGGTCAATGGAATCACCCAGCGATTCGAGCCAGGAGTCGTCACGAGCATCGTGCTCGACGGTGCCGGCGGCGCCGACTCCGCTGAGCTGTTTGGTTCCGCGGCCGACGAAAGCTTGCAGTTGGGACCTGGCGGAGGAACCTTCGCGGGAACGAATTACTCGGTGCGCTTGACGAATCTGCCCCAGATCACTGTGAATGGCGGAGGCGGTTTTGACCGCGCCGAATTGACCGATTCACCAGGCGCCGATGTCTTTACAGCGCAGCCGGGCGACGCGCGACTGTCCGGCAACGGGTTTGGACTGACGGTGCGCCAATTCCGTAGCGTTTCGGCCACCGCTCATGACGATTTCGACCAGGCCAACCTGTTCGATGGTGAAGGTAACGATCAATTCACGGCGCGTCCCGGGTTGGCGCTGCTGGTGGGTGGCAACTACTTCTCCGCGGCCAAGGGGTTCGACTCCGTGCGGGCCTACGCTTCGCAAGGGGTGGATAGTGCCGTGCTGTACGACTCGGCCGGAGACGACCAATTGGTCGCGCGCCCCACGTTCGCACAGCTAACGGGGACCAGCTATTCGAATTATGCCAAGGGCTTCGACACCGTGCGCGCGCTGGCCTCGGCCGGCAACGACGCCGCGTCGCTCTACGATTCGGCCGGAGACGATCAACTGGTCGCGCGCCCAGATTTCACCCAGTTGAGCGGGCTGGGCTATTTCAATTATGCCAAGAACTTCCACTCGGTACGCACGTTTGCCAGCACCGGCTACGATACCGCGACCTTGTTCGATTCGCCGGGCGACGACCAATTCGTGGCACGTCCGGACTATTCGCAACTGAGCGGCCAGAACTACTCCAACTATGCCAAGGGTTTCGACGAGGTCCGAGGCCTGGCGTCGCAAGGTCGCGATGAAGCGAATTTCTACGATTCGTCCGGCAGCGACCAATACCTCGCACGGCCCGAGTTCTCGCAATTGGCGGGGCCAGGCTACTTGAATTCAGCGCGCAGCTTTGGAACCGTTCGCGCCTTTGCATCGACTGGCGCCGACGTCGCATCGCTGTTTGCGGGCGATGCCGACTCGCGTTTGCTGGCCGGCGCGTCCGGCGTGTCGTTGTCGGGTACAGGCTACAATCAGCAAACCACCGGCTTCGGTCAGGTGCGGGCGATTGCAGGGCAAGGACAGAACACGGCCCAACTGCTCGACCAGGCTTTAGACATCGCGCTGGAACAACAGGCGGAACAGGCCACGCTAACCGACGAACGCCTGATGGTGCTCTTGGTCAACTTCCGCCGGCTGACGGCCGAGGCCAGCACCGAAGCCAGCACCACCAACGGCGGAAAGATCACCGCGCGCGATTTCGTGTTCGGCAACGGAGCCTGGCACGGCACGTCGTAGACCATTGGTCCCCCATGCCTGGTGGGGAACTTGAACGCTTCCGACGGGGCGTGTTGGCGACCAGCGGGTGCCTATTCTCTCTGTGGTGCTCCGTCACAGTTTCAGCTTGGAATTGAGCGAACTGTCGGAGTAACAAGTTCTTTGTTGCCGCACGACCACTTGCGTGTAGGGCGTTCGTGCTTTGGTACCACACATGCGTGGTTTGACAAAGCATCTGGGGCGATGGCGTTTCACGGCCCGGACAAACTCGGGGCCACACCCCATGGGCAGCGCCGAAAAGTGTCGCGCGGTCCCCTTTCGCGCCGTTCAGCCGGTCGCTAAAATACTTAACGTGCTAATGAATCGCGCCGCCGGCTTTGAGATAGTTCGGCTATCGCGTTCGGCTGGGCAACGCACAGGCAACCCCTGTTCGTGCCTCGCCGACCATGGACCGCGGCGCGACGGTTTGCTTGGTGACATTCTTGGCGAGTCGTTTCGTGGAAACTGGGACGGCGCCGCCGCCCTTGGCTGAACTATTCTTCCTGCAAGGTGATGGCGATGGCGCAGACCCAGACGGCGTTGACCAGTCAGTACTTCACCGAAGAGCATCAACTGTTTCGGCAGTCGCTGCGAAAGTTCGTCGACAGGGAAATCAATCCCCACGTGGAATCGTGGGAAGCGGCGGAAATTTTCCCCGCGCACAAGCTATTCAAGAAGCTGGGTGACCAGGGTTATTTAGGACTGGCTTATCCCGAGGAATTCGGCGGCCAAGGTCTAGACTATTGGTACACCGTGGTGTTTGCCGAGGAATTGGCGGGCATTCACTGCGGCGGCATTCCCATGGCAATCGCCGTGCAAACCGACATGGCAACTCCGGCGCTTAACGATTTCGGTTCGCCGGAACTGAAGAAACGGTTTTTGGAGCCAGCCATTCGCGGCGATGTGGTCTGCTCGATCGCGGTAACCGAGCCCGGTTCGGGCTCGGACGTAGCGTCGATTCGCACCCGCGCGGAACGCAATGGCGACGACTACCTGATCAACGGCAGCAAACTGTATATCACCAACGGTACGCAGGCCGACTGGATCTGTGTTCTGGCCCGCACCGAGCCGGGGACCAGCTATCGGGGCATGTCGCTGATCATTGTGCCGACCAGCACCCCAGGTTTTTCTGTGAGCCGGAAACTCAAGAAGATGGGGAACCATTCGAGCGATACGGCCGAACTGGTGTTTGAAAACGTGCGCGTGCCGGCGACCAATCGCATTGGCGAAGAGGGCATGGGCTTTATTTTGCAGATGCTGCAGTTCCAGAAAGAACGGCTCATCAGCGCGGTCATGGCCTATGCGGGTGCCGAGCGCATGATTCGAATGACGATCGACTATTGCCGAGAGCGCCAGACCTTTGGCAAACCGCTGATCGACAACCAATGGATTCATTTCAAGTTGTCGGAGCTATTGACGGAAGTCGAGTTGCTACGGCAACTTTGTTTTCACTGTGTCCGCAAACTGAACGACGGCGTCGACTTTACGCGCGAAGCCTCGATGGCCAAGCTCAAGGCCGGGCGGTTGGTGCGAGAAACTGCCGATACGTGCCTGCAATTCCACGGTGGCATGGGCTACATGGAAGAGTACCCGATGGCGCGGTACTTCCGCGACTCGCGGTTGTTGTCGATTGGCGGCGGTGCCGACGAAGTCATGCTTGGCATCATCGCCAAGTACGAGGGTATTTTACCAGGAAAAACCCCGAAGTAATCGCCGTCTGGCCACTCGGCGCACGGATCGGCTGACGATCGACTCGGACCGTGCGCACCAACCAGGCGCAGGGCGTCTGCAATGCGTTGTTTCCCAGCTTGAGGAACGTGAATGGCCCGCTGGCCG
>CAYSXM010000030.1:0-14091 GCA_964434905.1 uncultured Pirellulales bacterium
GTGTGCGCGGCCGTCGCGCGGGCGATTCTAGCAGGCCGTCTGCCCCCGTGCCAAGCAATCGGCAATTCATCCGCACACGACGTACCGCTAGGGGGCCTATTGGGCCACGCGCCACCGCCTGTGAAACAACCAGCCTAGGGCCACGGCCAGCGACGCATTGAGTAGCGCCGAAAACGAGAAATAGCCCACCACCACCGACCACCGCGCCGGACGGGACTCCGCGTCGTCGCCGACGAGCGTCAGCGGCGCCGCAAAGGCTGCGGCGAACGGGCTGCTGGCCGTGGCCATGCTCAACACTTCCGCGGCAGCCGAATCGGCTAGGAAAGTTCGGGAAAACCGCTCGCCCGCGATGGGAGCAAGATAGAGCGCCAGCACCAACAGATAGGCGGTCATCAAGGCTGTCGAGGTCTTGCGAAACAACACCGACGCAGCCAATGCCACATGGGCCGACGTGAAACAGGTGCAGGCCACGATGGCCAGGTAACACAGCATCGTGCCTAGGTTACTCCAGTAGTGGTCGACCATCACACAGGCCAGCACCAACGGCCAAAACAGAAACAATGTCAGCACGCTCGACACGCGCATTCCGGCCACCAGCTTGGCCCACAGTATCTGCCACGGCGAGAGCATGGTGGTCAGCAACAGATCGAGCGTTTCTCCCTCGCGTTCGCCGGTCACGCTACCGGCCGAGAACACCGGCCCCACCAACACGTTGAACAACAACACATACGACACATACCACGGCGCGTGCTGCGGCAAGAAGTACAGGCAAAACGCCATCAGCGGCACGGCCAGCAACATGCTCACCTGGATGACCACCCGGTGCATCAACGTTCCCTGGCTGAAAATCTCGCTTCGCATTTCCTTGTCGAACACGGGGTTCGCGCCATCCGGCAACAGGTCGACCCGTTTGGCGGGCGCGAACAAGTTGTCGGGAAACTGTCCTCGGCGAATAACCAAGCCCACGGCCTGCTGCTGTTCTTGCTGCTCGTCGATCACTTCCTTGCCTTCGCTGCCCACGTCCGGCGGGTGGAGCAATCGCTGCCAGATGAGCCAGAGCAGCGGCGTTGTCAATGCGACGCACAGCACCGGCAACACGGAAAACGTGCCGATCAAGCGCAGTGTCGCGCCCGCGCCCGACAGCGTGTTCCAAAATAAGAGCCCTAACAGGGCCAGCGGCAGGATCGCCAGATACGAAACCGTGAGTGCCGCCGCAGTGCGCGCGAAATAGCTGGAACAGGCCAGGCTAATTATTCCGAACGTAATCGTCGACAACAGCAAGGCGAAATAAGCCGCCAGCACTTCGTATAGCGAAATGCCTCCCAGCGGCAAACACAGCACCACAATCGGCAGGCTGGCCACGATCAGCAAAGCCAAATGACACAGCGCTGCCCCTAGCTTGCCCACCAAAATCGCGCCGGGCGAGAGCGGACTCGCCAGCAGCATCTCGTAGGTATGGCGCTCCTTTTCGCCGGTAATACTGCCAGCGGTGAAGCTGGGTGCCATCAAGGCCGCGAGCAAGTATTGACCCAAAAAAAACATGTTCACCAGTCGCTGCGAGGCGATGGGGTTCGACACGTCCAGGCGTTCTTCCTGC
Source organism: uncultured Pirellulales bacterium (assembly GCA_964434905.1). Lineage (GTDB taxonomy): Bacteria > Planctomycetota > Planctomycetia > Pirellulales > CAYNRE01 > CAYSXM01. Next base: position 1,598 of record CAYSXM010000030.1, read on the forward strand.
GGCCAAGCCAGGTACACCATCAACCCCAACACTGCGACGTACGCGAACAGCAACACAAATGCCCGCGTCATGCGCAGGTTCGACAACAGCTCGCGCTGCAACACCGGGTTTTCGGTCAGGTACATGTTCGTCTGTCCTCGCCGGCGTCACGGCGGTTGGGTAGCTCCGTTGCGCGCGCCGTGGCCGCGCACATCGCTGGCAGCCCCCGGTACTGCTAGGTCACAAGCCCCTTGGTCACCAGCATGAATACGTCTTCCAGCGTCGGCTCCTTTTCGCCAAACGAACGCAGGCGAACACCGGCCGAAATAAGCTCTTCGAGCAGCGCCGCCACCTGTTCGTCTTCCGCGGCCAATTCGACGATCACCGTCTGGCCATCGACCTGCACGTTGCGGGTCGCCGCGCAATTCCGCAACACCGCCAGTCCCAGGTCGGCGCGCTCGACGAATTTGATTTCGATCACCCGATTGCGACGAATCCGGCGATAAACGTCTTCCATCGGACCGTGCAACAACAGTTGTCCCCGCTCGATGATGCCGATCGAGGTACAACAATCTGCCAGCTCGGTAAGAATATGGCTGGAAATCAGAATCGTCTTTCCCATCCGCCGCAGCTCTTTAAGCAAGGCCTTCACTTCCAGCCGTGCCCGCGGATCCAAACCGCTCGAGGGCTCGTCCAGAATCAACACCGGCGGATCGTGAACCAAGGTTTTTGCCAGGCACAATCGTTGCTTCATCCCCCGCGACAACCCATTCACGAAATCGTCGCGCTTGTGCGACAGGTCGAGCAAGTCCAGCACATCGCCGATCACCTGCTTGCGACGACTGCGCGGAATCTGGTAGGCCACGGCGAAGAAATCCAGAAACTCCCACACCTTCATGCCGTCGTACACACCAAAATTGTCCGGCATGTAGCCCACGTTGCGGCGCACTTCCAGAGGTTGCTTGGAAACGCTCTGACCATTGATGAAGCCATCGCCGTGCGTGGCGCGCAACAAGGTGGCCAAAAACCGAATCGACGTGCTCTTGCCGGCTCCGTTGGGACCGATGAACCCGAACAATTCCCCCGCGCCAATCTTGAGGTTCAGGTTCTCTACCGCCACGAAATCGCCGTAGCTCTTGCCAAAATCGACCAATTCAATCACGGCTTGGCCTCTTCCACCACCCGGTCGGGTTTCGCAAGGGTCAACTCCCATTCGGCCAATGCGTCGCGCGTGGGAAGGCGCAATGGCGGCTGGTCCAGGTGCGCCAACACCACCGATACCTGTCGACGCTGCGAAGCCTCGGGCGCCACCGACATGCCGGCGACGGGTGCAGTCGACCAGGCCACCAGGCGTGTCTCCTGCGACGGGCGCGTCAGATGCGCCAGTTCCACCAGACGCCGTACGTTGAACTCTCCCGACGCCACGCTCTGCCGTGTAGTTGGCGACCGGTCCCAATGTTGTGCGAACACCTGATACAAAGGCACGCCCGAGGTTTCGGGCCAACTGGTCCACGTCAAGCGCGATTGAGAGTTGGCCACCATCCGGTCGACCCAGGCCCAACCGCGCGGCCCGGCCAGGCCTAATCCCTCCAGGTCGATCTCGGTGCGGTTGTGCAACTCGTCTCCCGTGCCCGACAGTTCGAGGCCTCCTCCCAGGTCGAGATGGTGCTCGCCGTGCAGCATGCCAATCGAGTTCGAGGCCACGGTGAAGCCGCGCAAGTGCAGCCGCTCCTCGCGTCGATACTCGGCCAACCACCGCGCTTGGTCGCGCAATACGAAGTCGTTGCCGGCTGCGGAAAATGGCATCACCGCCGCGCCGGCATCGTCGAAGGTGATGTCGTAGTTCGTCGTCAATGACGAATACAACGACGCATAACGTGTGACATGGGCGCGGCGATAACCGCCCTGCAACTCGACCACATTCACTTCGGTCTGGGCACGCACAAAACCCATATCCAACTGCGCAAAGCGCGTCACCAGAAAGGCAAACACCACGGCCAACACCGGTACCATGGCCCAGGCCCATTCCAGCCGGCGAAGCAACCGAAATAGGGCCCAATTCAATGGCACCAAACACAGCAGGTACCAACCCAGCGTGCGCGCCACGAAACCGGCATCCGGAATCGAGATACCCGACGCCTCGCGCAATGCCGCCCGGGCAGAATTCGCGGCTGGACCTTGGTCAGTCCAGCCGGCCACCCCTGGACCATCGACCACATCGGCGTTGACCGGTGGCAGGTTCAAGTCATCTAGTTGCTGTTGCAACGGTGAACCGTCTGGTCCGTTCTCATCGCGGGTAAAATAGGCCAACCGGCTGACGCGGTTGGGATGCCCATGCGCATGCAAAGCGGTTGGCTCGTCGGCCCAGCGCCAAGTAACCAGCGCGTCGTCGCTCGTGAAGAACGTGCGGGGCGGACGCCTGAGTAAACAGGCATGAACAAAGCCATCGAGCCCCGACCAGGCCACTAGTTCACGCTGCGCCAGGTGAAAAGCACTCACCACGATCCGGCCTCGCCCCACCGAACCCTCCACCACCAAGGGCGCTTCGGGCGATCCCACGATCACCCGTGCCGCGGGACGTGGCGACAGCATCACGCCCGACCACGGTTCGGTCGGTCTCAGAGGCAATTCTCGGCCTGACCACACGGTGTCGAGCGGTTGCAATTCGTCTTGAGACCAGGTTCGGCTGCCGTGGCTCTCGGCCGGCAGCCAAGGTTCGAGGAAGCATCCCCGTAACAGATCGAGTGTCGCCGGTCCACTGACGATCAATTGCCCACCCCAATGCAGCCAATCGACGAGCGCTTGCTGCTGGGCCTGGCTAAACAACGTGGGATCCAAATCGTCCCACCACAAACAGGCCACACTGGTCCAGCACAATGGGTACGAAGCCAGAGGCACCGCCTGATCAATCGGCGGCGTCAACACGCGGTAATGTGCATTCGTCGAAGCATCGAGAATGTCGTGCGTGGGGGGAGTAATTGAGGGCAGGCCGCGCAGATAGGAATAGGCATCCGGCTGGCGTGCCAGCACGCACAAATAGAATTGGTGTGCGGGCAATCGGTTGAACGGAAATACACCCCGACCCACCTCGCCTCCACCTCGGCGCGAGCTCAAGCGAACGCCTACCGTGCGAGCCGAGGAATCGCGGGGAATGAAAAACGGCAGCTCCACGCCGCGGCGCTGCCCTTTGGGCAATAACACCGTCCGTGCGGTCCCGAACCGATAGGTCGAGCGCGACAAGTCCACCGGGTCGGTCGCCAGTTCGCCGCGGAAGTCGAAATTGTTCGACACCGCGTCCAGCGAGGCACTGGTCCAGTGGCCCGGCTTGATCGCGCTCTCCACGGTGTCGATGGAGTGGGGAAACGTCGCTAACCGCGACAGTTCGAAATCTTCCTTCGGCTTCTTGGTGGCCAGCTTCTTCGCGTCGTCACGCCGGCAGCCACCGCACCCACCCAACGCGACCAAGCCAACAGCCACCAATAGCAGCCTTGTCCACTGGCTACGAGCCACCGGAAAACCAGCCACACCGCGGCCAGGGAACCCACGAGAATCCATGCCCCTGAGTGTACGGCTTGCCGCGCGGCATGCAAAGCAAGCGGGCAGATTATAACACCGGAATATCGTCGATTCCTGGACCTGCAGCCCATACCGATTGTCGACAACCTGAGTCTTTCCAGCGGCCCCAGCGCCGCCTACCCTAGCGCGCCAGCTAGTTCGCGGGTTTCTTGCGAAGCCAGAAACGCTCGCACATCGAATCCATCGACCTCGGCAATCGACAGGTCGCATTCGCACGCCAAGTCGATTTCCTCGTGCTCCGCAGCAATGCGTCCGCTGCTAACCGGTCTGCGCAATGGTTGCACTTTGGGACGCACGGGTGCCGACGGATTGAAGTCGACGACCGCGGCTTCCAAGCCATTGGACAAGGTGACGATTTGTCCGATCGGAAACGGTGGTATGATCTCGAAGAACTTCTGCTCGATCACCGGGTCGAAGAAGCCCCGACACCAGGTCCGCATTTCATGCAGCGCCTGGACCGGAGGTTTGGCGGGTGAATAGCAGCGTTGGGCGGTCGCGGCGTCGTAAACATCGGCCAACGTGGCAATTCTCGCGAACAAATGTATCTGGCGACCCGACAGGTTGGGTAACGCGCCGCCCGTCTCCCGATCAACGCGCGCCGGGTAACCCCGACCGTCCCACCGCTGGTGGTGATTGAGCACCACCTGCGCAGCGCTCGGCGATACCTGCCCACGCACCATCTCGTGGCCGAAGACGGGGTGCAACTTCATCACTTCCATCTCGTCGACGGTCAACTTGCCGGGCTTATGCAAGATCTCAGGAGGGATGCGCATTTTGCCTACGTCGTGCAGCAGACAACCTAGGCCAAGCTCTTGGATATCGCGCGACCGCCCCCACTCGCTCGTCGTGTGTGGCCCTACAAAATAGTCTTCCAACCGCAGCGCCACCAGCAACGCCAGGTAGCACACGTTCGTGGAATGCGTCATCAGATAGTTGTCGAATGCGCCGAGCTTTTCCAGCAGCACGATTCCGCAGCTACTGGCCTGTGCATGGCTGAACAGGTCGGCGATCGAAGTCGTGAATGCCTCCAGTTCCAATTCCACCGTCGTGCCGGCCATCACCCGTTCGAAGTTGCGGCGCACCTGCGCGTACACGGCCCGTTGCCGCTCGCCTAACTCGTCGTCGAACACCTCTTCCAGGAATTCCAGATCGCGGTTGCGCACCCACACTTCGCGAACTCCCAGTTTCTCGAGCCGCACCGCTAGATCGGGCGGCACCGGCTGATCGCGAGGCAATAGAATCTGCCCCGGCTGGTCGGGCGCCTGAATCGGACGCGCCAGCACCATCGTCGGTTCGAGTTTGTGAACGGGTACACGCAGCATGGGGCAATGCCTGCTTGAGCGACGGTACAGGTTTCCTGTTCGGAAACCGCGGGGGCACTGCGCGGCAACGCCAGGGCGTTGACCTGAAACACGAATCCGTCCGCCGCAGCCCCGACTTGCCAACCGCTGCTCATGAAAAACTAGCTCAGCCTTGGCGATTCAGCGGGGCCTGCCCCCTCTGGTGCTTGTCCCCCAACCGCCCCCTACTGGGCCACCAGACCACACCGGCTGCTGCCAGCGGGGAACCGCGCGACGAGCACAACTCGTTACCCTGCACACGGAAACAACCGGAAAAATGGCCGACGCGAACAACGCACCACCCCTCGGGGTAGTGGGGGATCAGTTCTGGCGGTCGTATCGCTCGCGCAGACGGCGATAGTCGTCCGCGGTATCCATGTCGGCCGCTTGAAACGCGTCGTCGCCGCAGGGCACGTCCCACGTGGGGCCCTCGCGCACCAGCGAATTGAGCCCCCACTGCGTCGGTAACCCACGCCACCGCGACACCCAACTCCACGGCAACAATACCGGATGGCCGTGCCGGTCTCCGAATACCGCCCTTACCGCGCGCGGACACGACGGGTCGTGCGCCCCCAGGACCCTCGCAATCGCCGTCGCGGACAATTGAGGCAGGTCTGCCGGCGCGACGAGCCAGCAGTCAGACGCATCCGGCGCCCGACTGCATTCCACCACTTCGAGTGCGGCCATGATCGAAGCCCGCATGTCGGGTGGCGAGATGTCGGGCACAACCAAGGTCGCGCCTGACTGAGAAACCAATTGCGACACCGCATCGCCGTGATCGGCGTCGGGAGCGATCACCACCAGCGTTTCGTCAACGCCTCCTGCGCGCCAGGCGGCCAGAGTAGCCTCCAGCACGGTGCCCTGTCCCCAAGGTAGCAACAGTTTCGAGGACCCCATGCGACGGCTGCGCCCGGCCGCCGGTACGATGGCGAAACTCGACATGCCTGGGGCTCCTGGCCTAGTCGGGGTTCGCGCTCTTCATCCCACGTCTTCCAGCGAAACAGCCAGCGGACGACCCGGCACTTCGCCCTGTCGATTACGATGTGCGACCAACTCGGCCAAAATGCTCACGGCGATTTCCGATACCGTTTGCGAGCCAATGTCTATCCCTACCGGCGCGAACACTTGTGACAGGGCGGCGGGCGATACGCCGCGATCGGCCAGATCGCCCAAGATCAGTTTGATCTTGCGCCGGCTGCCGATCATGCCTACGTAGCGCGCGCCGCGATCGGCCAGATGGTACAGCGCCTCCTCGTCGTGATGGTGACCCCGCGTCACGATCAAACAATAGGTATCGCAGGTAATTTCCAGCCCGGCCAACAACTCGGACAGGTTGCCCGATAGCCGACGGCTAGCGCGCGGGAAACGCTCGGTACTGACGAATTCCTGGCGATCGTCAATCACCCACACATCAAAGTCGAGATCAACAGCCCAGGCGCCTACCGCTTGGCCCACATGACCGCCGCCGACGATTACCAAACGGCAGCGTTCCAAATAAGGCAGATAGGCTACGCCCCGCAGCGTCGTGGGCCGTGGCCGTTCGGCCACTGGGTCCATCGCACTCCGTATGCTTTCCAGAACGGCCGGGGACAGCGCACCGCACCAGGTCGTGGTCAACAGCCGCCCCGTGTCGTCGAACAGCAGCTTACTAGGTGCGGGCCAGCCGCTTTTCTCCCGGTCGAAGACAATCGCTTCGGTACACGCGGCACCCTGGTCGATTCGTGCGGCTAGATGGCGAAAGTAATCGGCCGCGCTGGCCGTCAACACCGGCTCAACCAGCACTTCCATCCGGCCGCCGCAGATCAGCCCGTCGTCCCAGCCATAGTCGCTGTCGAGCGAGAATCGCGCGATCTCGGCCTGGCCATCGGCCAAGCGCGCCAGGGCGCGACGCTTGACCTCGGCTTCCACGCAGCCACCTCCTAGCGTGCCGCGCTGGCTACCATCTGGAAACACCAACATCGCCGCGCCAGCCTTCTGGGGCGTCGAACCGCGCGTCTCCACCAAACGGCAATAGGCCGTGGGAAGGTCTCGCTCGGAGCGAGCTAGCAATTCCGACAGCAAATCCCGCATCGAGTTCCGCTTTCACAAATAGGTACCGCGCCACGAACCACAGGAACCGATGGCTCCAAGGCTCAAGACACCGGTTCGAGTACCTGCAACCGGGTGCTGCTCACAATCGCCTGGACTCGTTTTCGATAGGCCCCCATGTGGGGCGCCACCAGGTGCGCTTGCAATGCAGGCAAGCTGTCCCACTTCTCGACCACCACCACGACCTCGTCGCGTACCGGTCCTTGCGCCGCCAGGCCGGTAGGAAAATCGACCGCCGCGCCGTATTCAATACAACCCGCCTCGGCGCGCACCAAGGGAGCCAGGCTAGCGAACTCGCGCAAAAACTCTGCCCGCTTACCAGGTTCGACTTCGATCGTGGCCACCACATGAATCACGTTCGGTTCTCCTTGAATCGTTTCGATTAGGGCGCGGGTCCCGGGGTTGAGGGCCGATCCCGGAGCCCACTGTGAGCGGCGTTTTGACCAAATTTAAGTAGGATGCGAGAAAGCGCAACGACGCATTTTCGGAGTGCATCTGCGGAGTTGCGATGACGAAGCAGACGACGTGAATTTTGCAAGACCCGAAGGGAAAGGAGATTTTTTGGATCCCGCGGCGTCGTGATTCCTCCGCGTATCGATCCTTGGATACGCGGAGAGGAACCACTCTTTGCAGCATCCAAAAACTCCCTCTTTCGCCGCCACAAGCGGTTCTGGGATCGGCCCTTAGGCGAACCGTGCGCGGGGCGTGTGTCAATCGCCCCTCCACCGGGCACGGCACCCTATTCGCATACCGCATGGGCCAAGGTGCCGCGAGCCAGGCGTTCCGGGTCGGGCGAGCAGCCCAGCCCCGATGCGTCGAGACAGCGCAGTTGGCGACCGCCCGAGGGGCCGGTTTCCACGACCACCGGCAGATCGGCCAGATCCTCGCTGTAGAATTTGCTCGACGAAAACAGATCGGCCGGATAGGTACAGTTCTCCAGCGTGGCCAGAGCCAGCGCGATTCGCGCCCCCACTGCACTCTCCAACATCCCCCCCACCCAACAACCTATGCCCGCTGCGCGGCAGGCCTCGTGAATTGCCACGGCTTGCGTCAGGCCTCCCACGCGCGCGGGCTTCAAATTGATCCAGCGACAGCTTCCCATATCGATCGCCTGTTCAGCCCGGGCAAGCGAGGTAATGCTCTCATCCAAGCAGAGCGGCGTTCGCAACATGCTTTGCAGCCGCGCATGGTCGATCAGGTCGTCGCCCGACATCGGCTGCTCGATCATCTCCAAATGGAAATCGTCGAGCCGTGTGAGCATTTCCGATTGTTCCCAGGTCGCGCTGCCGTTGAGATCGATGTGCATTCGCTGCGTGGGAAACTCATTCCGTACGGCGCGCAGCATTTCCAGTCCCCAGCCTGGACGAAACTTCAACTTGACACGCGCGTATCCCGCCGCATAGGCCGCCCCCACCTGGGCTAGCAGCGTGTCGATCGAATCTTGCACCCCGAAGTCTTCGCCCACCTCGACCACGTCGCGCCGGCCGCCAAGAAAACGGTGCAAAGGCTGACCGGCTAACTCGGCCGCCAACGCCCACCACGCATTGTCCAAGGCAGCCTTGGCAAACGGGTTGCCCTTGAATCGTGCCAGCTCTGCCGCCAACGCCTCGCCGCTGGAAAACGAACGACCGACCGCGGCCGGCGCCAACCAGTCGCGTAGCACAGAAAACACGCCCCCAGCCCACTCGGCACTATAGGTCGGCGACGCTAGCGGACAGGTTTCGCCCCAAGCCGACCGGGCACCAGAATGCATTCTCAACAGCACGGTTTCCACGGTGGCATCTTCGCCATAGGCGGTCCGCCAGGGCGCGTTCAAGTGCATGGCAACTTGAAAGATTTCCACCGCGTCGATCTGCATACCGCCGAATGTACCCCTTGCGAAACAGGTTGAGAACTATGGGCCAGCACCAGGCCACTGTGCTTCGCCACGGCCAAGTCGCCGGCAACTTCCCCGGTTGACGCCCCGCCGATCGGCACGTAACCTACGGGCGGCTGCGGACTTGACTATCGAACCGGTGCCCGGTCCGCCCAGCCCTGTGGCGACATGCCTGGCCCTGCCCGACTGGCCGCGACTATCTCACGTGGTGCGGTCAGGGTGTTGGCGACAACCGGGTGTTGCTCTCGCGACGGCGTCTGTGGCCCCCATGGCTGCGGCCCCCGTGGCTGGGTGCCTGAAAGTGAATACCAGCACCGCTACGTTTGAACTATGGCCACATTGCCCATAACCAGGAGCATGATTTGTGAGCGGAATTAGCGATCGGATGCAAGAAATCAAACGTCGCCGCAAGCGCCAAAGCAAGCTCGCCATGTTCCAGCGCAAGCTGAAAAAGGCCACGGCTTCGGAAAAAACACTGATCGCGGAAAAAATTCGCCGCATGACTCCCGGCTGCGAGCAGGTACTCAAGAACCTGAATCTCGCCGATCGCTAGCCGACCGCCGCCTCGCACCCGGCTAGCAATCCGTTGAATGCTTCAACGGGCTGCTATCCACCGCGGCAACAAGAACGTCCCGGTTCGCCCTACCGGTTCTGTCCCGTCTGGGCACGGCAGTTGACCCAAAATACCAAGCACCGGGCCGCTCCGGCCACCGGTTCTGGCTGGGGCGACGCCTCCATGAAAGCATCTTGACTCCGTTGCCCAGTTTACTAGGCAAGCGGCCCCTTCAAGGTACTGTCGCCTGTGTTCGCCTTGCTTCTAGTCGGTAGCCGGCGACACGCATGCTGGCTGTCTTACCGAATTCGCCAGGATAACCAGAAACGCCCAACGACGCGTCGCCTGAAAGCGTTGGACTCAGGCCCGTCGATTTCCGATACCACTGCTACGAGCGAATCCCCCAGCGGATTCCGCGCGACGGTGGCGGTATCGTTGCGCCTGGCGTGCGAAGTCGTGTTGCTTTTGGCCCCATCCGCTCGCTGGCGCCCCACGGCGTGTGAGTATGACGTTGCATCTCGTAAACCGCCCGGTGTTCTGTCTGTTGGCCCTGATCGTGCTGCTGGCGCAGACGCCTGCGGCTGAGGCCAATCCTTGGCAAGCGGACGACCCCACGTCGGCGATCGATCCTTTTGCCGAACCGTCCGCCAACACCAGCGAAGCCGTCGCTCCGGAAAACCCTGACGCTTCGGCCACGGAGGATGTGGAACCGTGGCCCGACGACTCCAGCACCGCCCAGCCAGACGGCGCGGGCCCCAATGAAGAATCGGCCGGCGCCGACGACGCGGATACCAACACGCAGGAGGGCGCACCAGCAGAATCAGAACTGGATGCGGTCAGCGACGACCACTCGTCCAATGCGGAGTCCCTCTCGCCGGCTTCCGATGGCGACGAAGCTGCGGCCGACGGCAAACGTCCCACGGCCAGCGATCCGGTCAGCGTTCCCGCTACGGCCGCTCCCCGTGCAACGGCACCAGCGCAGACCGCGCCAGCTACCACCGGCGACAATCGGCCGCTCGACAGCGACGACCTAGAACCTGTTGCTGCCGCAGAGCCAACACCCGCCCCAGCCGCCGCCACGTTGTCGCCTGAAGTGCCGCCGCAGTTGCCGCCGCTCTCGGCCGAGTTCGAACCGCTGCGGGCCAAGGTCCAGGGGACGCTGCGAAAGTACTTTTCGCGACAACTGAACACCATGGAGCACAGCCCCTGGGAGATGATGCATGGGATCATCGCCTATGGCGTGGAATCGCTGTTTCGTCGCGGCGGTCCCCGTGGCCCGGCCGTCAATGCGATCTCATACGTGGCGATCAACGGCCCCGGTCACGGTGTGCGGTTGTTGATGCGCGACTCTGCCGGCCGCATCGACGCGAAGATTGGTCCGGGGTTGCAAGGGCACAAGGGGCAACTGCTCGCCATCCTGGCACAATGCCATGTGCCGAGAGACTATCCATTCACCGTCGAGGGAAAGAAATTCACCCTTGAAGATCTGATTCAAACCGAGATGGCCACCTGCCAGGCCGACACCGAGTTGACCTTTAAGCTGATCGGTCTGGCGCACTATCTCGACACCAACGCCGTGTGGCAGGACGAGCGCGGAGGCCAGTGGACCATTTCGCGGCTGATTCGCGAAGAGATCAAGCAGCCCATCTTGAAGACCGCGGCCTGCGGCGGCACCCATCGTCTCATGGGCTTGGTGTACGCCGTGAACAAGCGGATCCAGCGCGGCCTGCCGGTCGATGGCGAGTTCCAACGAGCCCTGACCTATACCCAAGACTACCAGAAATACGCCTTTGCACTGCAGAATCGCGATGGCTCGTTCAGCACCAAGTGGTTCGAACGCCGCGAAGACACGGGCGACGTGGATCGCAAGCTCAAGACCAGCGGTCACGTGATCGAATGGTTAGCCTATAGCCTGACCGATGAGCAACTGCGCGATCCGCGAATGGTCAAGGCAGTTGATTACCTGGCCTCGTCGTTGTTGAGCGATACGGAACGAACTTGGGAAGTCGGCCCCCGCGGACACGCACTGCACGCGCTGCGAATCTACAACCGCCGGGTCTTCCAGCAACGCTCGGTAAGCGGCTCCAGCCAGACCCTGGCTCGTCGTAGCCGTTCGGCGGGAGCTCCTCGTCCGGCAGAAGCGGCGTCGACTCCGGCCCCTGCACCCGTCGCGCGTCGACCGGCCTATCGCGAGCCCTTCCAACCAACACCTGCGACCCCCCGGGTCACCCGCGAACGTTCGTCGGTTCCTAGCGGCAGCGCGGTATCCATCGTGGAGCCGTCAGTGCTGGCACCTGCCACGAGAGAACCGGCCGCCGAAGAACCGACGACAGCGCCGCCCGCGACCGCCGCCAATACGACCGCCGCCAATACGACCGCCGCCAATACGACCGCCGCCGATACGACCGCCGCCGATACGACCGCCGCCGATACGACCGCTGCCGATACGACCGCCGCCGATACGACCGCCGTCGAGCGGGTCGCCGAAAGAGCGAGTCGCCGCGCTGCGTCTGTACCCCCTGCGCCGGCGCAGCCTATGCCTGCGGACCCCGCGGCCGAAACCGAACAGGCAGGCCCCAAGCTGGGCCATCCGCTGCGTAGCGCGCGCCGAGGCAGCGCGCTCCAACATCCATTGCGCACGATTATTCGCTAGCGGCTGGAACCCACCGGTCGTCAATCCCATGTCGGCTGGCTGCGTTTGCGGCGGGTAAAAGTTCTTCCGGCCGCCCGCCAGCAGTCGGCTCATGAGTAATTCGGGGGCAACCTCGGCAGTTGCGGAGCACCGCGCGGCGCGGCTCGCAAAACAACGATCTACATCGCTATTCTGCCATCGCATCCAGTCGATGACGCAGGCGCGACGATTGCTTCAACCGGCTGCTAGGGTCGCAGTGCCAGCACATCGCCGATCTGCGGCGCCAGATGCGCGCCTTGGTTTGCAGCCGGATCGAGGGGTGTATCTGGTACCGCAGAGCGTAACGGCGGTTGGACCGTGCCTGACGCACCGCCCGACACACCGCCGGAAACGCCCACGACTGGTTCCGCAGTCGCCCCGGCATTCGGTGAAATGGTTGGCGCGCGATCC
>CAYSXM010000031.1:0-13905 GCA_964434905.1 uncultured Pirellulales bacterium
TCCGTCTGATTTGATCAGACTCCCACTTGACAACTAACACAGTCGCTCCGTGGTTAATGTGGGGGTGAATGATGCAAGTAAGACTTTGCGTTTTCCAGCAACTACATCCACCTGCACGCGAAAATGTTGGGCCAGGAGTTCAAACGCCAAAAGAACCAGCCGGTTCTCCCACACCTAGGCGTGCAGGACGGTGTAATAACACCCGTCGCCCCGACGATATTTTTCAACGGGCGGCTACAGACGCTCGCCGCGGTAGCTCTTGTCGAGCACTTCCATCGGGTGCAATACCTGCAATGGCCGTCCCTGGTCGCGCGCTTCGCGGGCAATTTGCAGAATGCAGCCGGCGTTGGCCGTAATCACCACCGAGGCACCCGTGCCCAGCACATGGCCTAGCTTGCGCCGGCTCAGCCGGGTGGCCATTTCAGGTTCGGTCAGGTTGTAGGTGCCCGCGGCGCCACAGCAGATGTCGGACTCGGGCAATTCCTTGAGGTCCAGGCCGGGCACCTGGCGCAGCAGCCGGCGTGGCGGTTCCTTGATTTTTTGTGCGTGGCCCAGGTGGCAGGCGTCGTGATAGGTGGCTGTGGCCCCGACCCAACCGCGCGGGGCGATCAACCCCAGGGAATCCAAGAACTGATGCACGTCCCGCACTTTGTCGGCGAAGCGTTCGCGCTGGGCCTGCCGCGCGTCGTTCCAGTGGTGGCCATAGTCCTTCAGCATGGCGCCACAGCCGGCCACATTTACCACGATGGCATCGACGCTCGACAAATCGAAGGCGCTCAAATTGGCGTCGGCCAGCGCCCGGGCCGGCTCGGCCGCGCCGGCATGAAAATGAATGGCCCCACAGCAACCTTGGCCCCGCGGCACCACCACTTCGCAACCGTTCTGCTGGAGCACGCGGGCCGTGGCCCAATGGGTGTGGCGGAACACGGCATCGCCCACGCAGCCGGTGAACAATGCCACCCGGGCACGCCGGGGACCGATGCTGGGGAGCAACTCGGGCAGCGGTTTGGTGGCCCGCGCCGGCGGCGGCAGCATGTGGACCAACTGTTTCAGTCGCGGGGGCAACAGACGAGTCAGCCCCAGCCCTTGCGCGGCGCGCATCAGCCCCAAACGCTGCGCCCAGCGTGCGGGCCACAGCAGCGCGCGCATCCGCGCGGGAAAGGGGAAGATGCGAAACAGAATCCATTGATGGAACCAATCGGCCGATTTGCGCGGACCTTCGCCGCTGCTTTCCATCGCCACGCGAAACGGTTCGATCAGCCGGCCATACTGCACGCCCGAAGGGCAAGCCGTTTCGCAACTCCGACAATCTAAACAAAGTTCCAGGTGCCGACGCACGTCGGCGGTGAGTTCCAACCGTTGGTCGGTCACCGCCCGCATCAAGTAGATTCGCCCGCGGGGGCTGTCGTTCTCGTCGCCCGTCTCGATGTACGTGGGGCAGGCCGAGGTACACAAACCGCAGTGCACACAATCGAGAAAGGTTTGATAATCGATTCCCGCGCCGGGGTTCTCCGCGCGCGGGGCGCCGGGCGACGTACCCGCAGGCGCCGGCGTCGCGTTGACAATCGAAAGTGGCATGCTCTCGGTGTTCATAGCGGGGCAAACACAAATCTTCCGGGATTGAGCACCTGGTGTGGATCGAACTGCCGTTTCACGGCTTGCATCAATGCCAACTCGGCGCGCGCGCCGCCCCAGACCACCTGCCGCGTCAATTCGCCGAGCCCCTGGCTCGACAGCACCACGGCCGACCCGCCCACTGCCTGCGCCCAGGGTTGCATTTGACGTACCAACAGATTGCCCACGTCGGCCGGGGTGAATTCGGCAAAGCGCGCGTGGAGGATGCCGTTGCCGGCGTGCGCCGACAGCGAGACCTCGCGACCCAGCGCCAAAATATCGCGGGTAAACCAGGCCACCTTGCTAGCCGGCACGTTCAATTTCAGCACCAGCGGCGCGCGGGTGGCGGGAAACTCGATTAGCCGGGTCCACAAACTGCCCGCCAAACCCGGCGAGACCACATGCACCTCGGGAGCGCCATGACCGCGCCATTCGCCCGTCAGGGTACCGACCATCCAGTCGATTTCGACGCGCGGTCCCTCGAAGGCCACCAGCAACCTGGCAATCGCGCCCGTGGCCAAGGGCGGCAGCGCCGGATCGCGAGCCCAGGCGGGGCCGGCCAGCAATTCCACCGCCGCGGGCCGGGTGCGCGTGTGGCCCAACGCGTGCAAGAAACGCTCGACCTGAAAGAAATCTGTCAGGTCGGTTGCCACCCACGCCGAGACCTCGGGCACTGGCTGCACCTTGAGCGTCACCTGGGTGATGACACCCAATGTTCCTAGCGACCCTGTGAGCAATTTGCACAGATCGTATCCGGCCACGTTCTTCACCACACGACCACCCGCCTTGAACGGAACACCGCGACCGTCGATCGCCGAGATGCCGATGACCCAATCTCGCAGCGTGCCGTGACCATAGCGGCGCGGGCCACTGGCATTCGTGGCGATGGCACCACCCAACGTGGCGTGCTCGGCGGCGGCAACGTCGACGGGCAATCGCTGGCGCTCGGGCGACATCGTGCCGGCCAGCTTGCGGAGCGTGATGCCTGCCTCGACGGTAATCGTCATATCGCGCGCCGGATAGTCCAACACCCGGCTGAGCGCCGTCGTGGCCAAACCCAAACCGGCGCGCTGGGGGACCAGACCATAATCCTGGGCCGTGCAGCCACCCAGCGGATAGAGCGGCGTGCCCGACGCGGCGGCGACGCGCACCATCTCGGCCGCGGCTGCCTGATCGGCCGGGGTCTGGGTGGCTTCCAACGGCAGGTGGTGCGGAACTTCGCTCACGCGCGTCGTGTATCTTGTCTTGAACCGAGAGGCTGTCCGGTGGCTCAATCAACCAACTTGCCGAGTGCGCCGCGCGCCCTTTAGCCGGCGCGTGTAGTGTGGCACAACGACCGACCGTTGAAAAGTTGCACAGGCCGCCGGGGCGTGAACCATGGGGGGGAGAGCCACACGGCCGGCTGGGGCGTAAACGAATCTCGAAGTTCGTCTCCGCCAAGTGCTCTAAGACGTTTGTCATTCTTGGGTTGAGCGCTGGCCAGTGGCAATGGACAGCCGCCCGGCGGCCAAATAGGATGAGACAGCCCACCGGTTGCTGCCTGGTGGCTCAATCGCGCTAGCCGGCGCGGCGTTGATCCCCGCCCCAGGCTGGCCAACGAGAAATTGGCGGTCGACCAAACTTCGATTCTTGTCTGCGAGAGTGCCTGCCATGCCTGGTGAAGAATCTTCGAGTGCGCCGCACTGTGAAACCGTGGTGCGGGGAGGCCAGATTTTCGACGGCACGGGACGACCTGGGGTGACTGGCGATTTGGCCATCGACCAGGGGCGCGTGCTGGCGGTGGGGGCGCGATTGCCGCATCGGGGCGCGCGCGAAATCGACGCCCAGGGGGCCTGGGTCACGCCGGGCCTGTTGGATATTCACACCCATTACGATGCCGAGGTCGAGGCATTGCCGGGACTGGAAGAATCGGTCCGGCACGGCGTGACCACTGTGGTGATGGGCAACTGCTCGTTGTCGACGGCGCTCGGCACCAAGAAGGACTTGTTGGACCTGTTTTGTCGCGTCGAAAGCCTGCCCCGCGAACTGCTGTCGCGATGGTTGGGCGATGAAATAACCTGGCGCGACGTGCGGACCTATTACGAGCACCTCGATCGGCTGCCCATCGGCCCCAATGTGTCGAGCTTCGTCGGACATTCCTCCATCCGCTCGCACGTGATGGGCATGGAACGCAGCCTGAAGGTTCGCCACGCCGAGCCCGACGAGCTGCGCCGCATGGGCGATATCGTCGAGGAGTCGATGCAGGCCGGCTATTTGGGCTTGTCGATCGATATGCTCCCCTGGCACCGACTCGACGGCGATCCGTTCCGGGGCATTTCGGTCCCCTCGCAACACGCCGCGCCCGCCGAGTATCGCCGGCTGGCCCAGGTGGTGCGCCGCTGGGGCCGGGTGCTGCAGGCCACGCCCAACGCGCTGACCAAGAGCACCGTGGCGCTGTTGGGAATGATGTCGACCGGCGTGTTCCGCAGCCCGCTCAAGACCACCATTGTGGCGGCGATGGACGTGAAGACCAATCGCCGGATCTACCAAATCGCCACGCGCGGCGCCAGCTTGTTGAATCGGCTGTTGCGCGCCGACATTCGCTGGCAAGCGCTGGCCGAGCCGTTCTTGAACTATTGCGATGGAGTGCATACCCCACTGTTCGAGGAGTTTCCCGCCGGGGTCGCGGCGATTACCGCCAGCCCGGCCGAGCGCCGGCGGATGTTCCGCGATCCCCAATTCCGCGCGGACTTTCGCCGACAGTGGGAAACACGCGGCGAGCGGGTGTTCCACCGCGATCTGGACGATATGTGGGTCGTCGCCTCGCCGGTGCCGGCCAGTGCCGGAAAAACCGTTGCGCAACTAGCGCGCGAGGCGGACCAGGAACCCCTGGAACACTTCCTGAACCTGCTGGCTGAATACGATAGCGACCTGCGCTGGAAAACCGTGGTCACCAACGACCGCGCGGCACAACGCCAATTCATTCTCGCACACCCCACCACGCTGCCAGGCTTCAACGATTCGGGCGCCCACAACCGGAACATGGCGTTCCAAGACGGCGGCCTGCAAATGTTGCAGCAGGTGCTGCAGAACCCCGGCCTGATGTCGTTGGAGCACGCCATCCACAAACTCACCGGCATGACCGCCCATTGGCTAGGGCTCGACACGGGCACCCTGCGCCCCGGCGACTGGGCCGACCTGGTGGTCATCGATCCTCAACAGCTACGCACCGGGTTGGGCGAGCCGGTGGAACATTTCGACGATCGCCTGGGCACCATGCGCATGGTCAAACGCAGCGACGGCGTCGTGCGCCAAGTGCTGGTCGGTGGACGCCTGGCGTTCGAGCGGGGGAAATTCGTGCCCGAGTTTGGTCAACAGCGATTTGGCCGCTTGCTGCGCGCCCGGGTTTGACTCGCCTGAAAGGGTTTTCTTGATGTGCTGGAAGTCAAATGGGACGTTGCAAACGGCGCGCCGGGCGCTGGCCCTGGGGTTGCTGCTGGGGGTGGTTCAGCAGGGCGCACGGCTGGCACAAGCCGAGGAACCGCTGAGGGTGGGCCTGGCGGCGATCGACATCACACCCGACGTCCAGGGCCCCAGGCCCGTCTGGATGGCCGGCCAGGAAAACAACCGCCGGGCCCAAGGCGTGCGCGCGCCCTTGTTTGCCCGGGCGCTGGTGCTGGTCGACGGGCCGCGACGGGTGGCGCTAACGGCTGTCGATCTGATCGGCTTGCCGTACACCAGCGTGCAAAAGGTGCGCGCAGCGCTGCCGGGCTATGTGCATTTGCTGGTAGCCAGCACGCACAACCATGAAGGTCCCGATGTGATCGGCATTTGGGGTCCGAAGGAAAGCGAGTCGGGCGTCGATCCGGAATATCTGACGCGCGTCGAGGGGGCCCTGGTCGAGGCCATTGGCCGCGCCGAGCAGGCGGCCCAGCCGGCCCAGGCACATTATGGAACCGCCAGCGATGTCGAGCTGTTGGGCGATTACCGCTTGCCCCACATTTTCGATCCAGTGTTGCGGGCGATTCGCTTCACCAGCCCGGCCGACGGCAGCGCCGTGGGGTTGCTGGTGCAGTGGAATAGCCACCCCGTGGAACCCGACGGCAATCACGACCTGACCCCCGACTTCATGGGCGCCACGGTGCGGGCGCTCGAAGCGCGGTATCACTGCCCAGTGATCTATTTTTCCGGCGCCGTGGGAGGGCTGATGGGCACCCCGGGACTGAAGTTCCTGACCGGGGAGCGGCGCGAGCGAGTGAAAAACGTGTACGACTTTATCGAGGTTTATGGCCAGGCGGTGGCCGACCTGGCCACTCAGGCTTGCGACGCGGCCATGCCGTGCCGGTTGACGCCGGTCGCGGCGTTCTCGCGACCGATCGCCGTGCCGATGACCAATCGCGGCTATCGATTGGCCCGCGCGGCGGGTGTTTTGCCTCGGCCGGCCTATGCCTGGACCGGCAACTTCGACCAGTTGGGCGAGCCGCTGGCGCCGACCCAACTCGACGCCGAACAAGCAGTGGAAAGCGAAGTGGCTTATCTGCGGCTGGGCGAATTGCACGTGGCGGCCATTCCGGGCGAGTTGTATCCCGAATTGGTCTACGGCGAAATTCCACCGACGCCCGTGGCCGGCGTCGACTTTCCCGAGGCGCCGCCCGAGGGGTGCGTCATGAAGTTGCTGCCGGGTGAAAAAACGCTGCTGCTGGGGTTGGCGAACGACGAGTTGGGCTACATTATTCCGCGGCGCCAATGGGACGAGGCGCCGCCATATGCCTACGACCGCGATTCGCCGCAATACGGCGAGCGCAACAGCTTGGGACCCGACACGGCCCGCACGCTGCTCGAGGCGCTGGCGCGGCGAGTGGAAGAAGCGGCGGCGCAGGCGCCGTAGCGACCGTGGGCCGAGGCCACGGACCGGCCCGCGGAGGCTTTCGCGGCGCGCGCAAACTTCGAGCGAACCAGTTGGAAGGAACCCCCGATGAAGCGTTGGTTGGGCGGGCTGTACTTGAGGCTGACCGGCTGGAAATTGCTGGGGGGGCCACCGCCAGCCAAGAAATGCGTGATCGTCGCCGCCCCGCACACCAGCAACTGGGATGTGCCCGCGATGTTGGCCATGAGCTACGTGCTGGGCATTCGCATCTCGTGGGTCGGCAAGCACACGCTGTTCACCTGGCCCTTGGGTTATCTGATGCGGGCCCTGGGGGGCGTGCCGGTCGATCGCCGGTCTCGGCACAACGCCGTCGAGCAGTTGGCCGCTGAGTTCTCGCGCCGCGCCGAACTGTACCTGGTGGTGCCGCCCGAGGGGACGCGCGGCCGGGCCGAGTATTGGAAGACCGGCTTCTACTATATTGCCGTCGAGGCAGGCGTGCCGATCGTGCTGGGCCTGTTGGATTTCGGCAAGCACGAAGGAGGGCTGTTCAAGGTGATTCATCCCTCGGGCGATATCCGCGCCGACATGGACTTGATCCGCGCGTTTTATACGGGCGTGTCGGGCAGGAACCCGGAGTGCTTCGGGCCGGTGCGTTTGAAAGAGGAAATCGAACAGGCGGCCACTCCGTGAAACGCGCGGCGCCCTTGGCGCTGGTGTTGCTGGCAACGCTGGTCGTGTGGGGCCGCGTGGCGTGGTTCGACTTTCTAAGCTGGGACGATGGGCTCAATGTGGCCCAGAACCCACGGTTGCTGCCCCCCACGCGGTCTTCCGTCGCGGACTTTTGGCGCGCGCCATTTGCCGGCCTGTATGTGCCGGTTGCGTATAGCTACTGGTCGGCCCTGGCCCGGCTGGCCTGGCTGCCAAGCGCCGTGAACCCGGCCGCCGGCACGCTCGATCCGCGATGGTTTCACGCGGGCAACGTGTTGTTGCACCTGGGCTGCGTGGCACTGATCTACGCTTTGGCCCGCCGCTGGGGTGCTTCGCCCAGCGCCAGCGCTTGGGGCGCGGCGCTGTTTGCTTGGCACCCCTTGCATGTGGAGAGCGTGGCTTGGGTGACCGAGGCCAAGGGATTGCTGGCCGGTTGGTTCAGCCTGGCCGCACTGTGGTGCGCCGACCATCTGCGGCACCCGCGCAACCGGTTTACCGGCACGCTGTGGGCGCTGGCCGGCACGCTGGCATTTGTGCTGGCGCTGTTGAGCAAGCCGCAAGCGGCCTCGTTGCCCGTGGTGGCCGCCGTGCTGTGGTGGGCACAGCGCTGGGCAGGTTGGGGCGGGGCCGCGCGCGCGCCGGAAAACACCGCACCCCAGCCGGAAGGGACCACGCCCCGCGCGCTGCCTGGTTCGGCAAGGGGCTCGCGCTGGAAATGGTCGGTGCTCGCCGGGTGGGTGGCATTGGCGCTGATTGTGACGGCCATGACGCGCGCGGCGCAACCCCCTCGGGTGTCGAGTTCGTTTAGTTCGCGACTAGCCACGGCGGCCGACGCACTGGGTTTCTACGTGGCCAAAACAGTTTGGCCGTGGCCGCTGGGCCCCGACTATGCCCGCTCGCCCACAGTGGCCGCGACCGACCACTGGCAATTTGCACTGTGGCTGGTCGCGGTGGTGGTGGTGGGGATGGTTACCGCGCGGCGTGGCGGCGTGCCCTGGTGGCCAGCGGCTGCGGTGTTTTTCGCGGCGCTGTTGCCCACCCTGGGGTTGGTGCCGTTTTCGTATCAGCGATTTTCCACCGTGGCCGACCGCTATGCCTATTTCGCTTTGGCGGGCCCCGCCTGGTGGCTCGCGCTGTGGCTTTCGACGGGGCCTGGCCCGCGGTTGGCGCGCGCGGCACAGGCAGTGATTCTACTCTGGGCGCCGCTGTGCGCGTGGCAAACGTCGTGTTGGGCGCACGATGAATCGCTGTTTCGCCAGGCCCTGGTCGCGGCGCCGACCAGCAGCTTGGCGCACAACGGGCTGGGCAACTTACTGGCCGCACGGGGCCAATGGGACGACGCCCGGTCGCACTACCAGCGCGCGGCCGAAGGGCAACCCCCCTCGACTGCGGCTTGGGTCAACCTGGCGGCGCTCGAGACGCGCACCAACCGGCCCGAGGCGGCCATCGCCGCGCTCGAGCGCGCCATTGCCCTCGAGCCGACGTATCTCAAGGCGCACTATCGCCGGGCCGAGTTGCTATTGGCCACCGGCCGCGACGATGAAGCGGTGCTGGCCTATCGCCGGCTATGCGAACAGGCGCCCGGCGAATTGCCCGCCCGGCTGGCGCTGGCTGCAGCCTTGATGCGTGCTGGGCGGTTGGTCGAATCGATCGCTGAAGCGCGCGCGGTAGTGGCCGCCGCACCCGACTGGTCGGAAGCGAAAGCGTTGTTGGACGAGCTAGAGCGAGTCCGGCGCCCGGAGCCTGGCCGGAACGACCCTCTGCTTCCACGCCCCCCGCGGTAGACCAACTAAGCCGGTGCCGCGCTAGGCATCGCACAGCCCGCGGCTCGCGACGGCGGGTCGTCGCCTCCCTGGGCGAACGGAAACCGACCGAGCAGGACGGCTGTACCCAACTCGGCGCCGACCTGGCCGGCGCCCACCTGGAAGGCAAGAAGCCAGGCTGCGCGCCCTAGCATTCGTTGTTCGATCCGCATCTCTGCTTGGCGTCTTGGCGCCTTGGCGACTTTGCGTTGACTTCGTTTGAGTTACCCCAAAGCGGCCGGTTGAAGAATGCAACACGAAGACGCAAGGAATTGTTGTTCGATCCGCCCCCCTGCTTTGCGTCTTGGCGCCTTGGCGCCTTTGCGTTGACTTCCGAAGCGTTGACCGAAAGCGGCCAAGTGTAGTGAAGACTTGCCCCCCCAAAAGCGCACCCAAGTCCTTAGCCCGGATTACGCCATGGTCCAAATAGGGTAACTTGGCTTAGTTCACCGACAGGTCCGGCGGCCCGGCGTCGATGCCCAGCAGCCGCCGATACGCCTCGCCCGACGCGCGACGCAGCACCAGTCGCCACAAATCTTCTTCATAATGGAAAACGTCGTCGGCCAGCGCCGGAGCTACGATCCAACCACCAGCTTGCAGTTCTTGCTCAAGCTGGCCCGCCGACCAGCCGGCATAGCCCACGAAGAACCGGGCACGCAAGTGCGTGTCGACCACCAGTTGATCGAGGTGCTCGGATTGGCCGGCAAAGTGTACGCCTTCCAGAGGGGCGATCTCCGCGCGTTCTGGATCGGCGTGCAGCGCCATGAGCGGTCCCTCGCACGGCCCGCCCCAAAACAAGGCGTCGTCGCGGGGGCACGGTTCGTGCTTCACCTGGCGCCAAGCTTCGTCCAAGCGCATGCGCAGCGGACGGTTCAAGATCAGCCCCAGCGCCCCGTCGCTGGTGTGCTGCACGATCAGCACCACCGAGCGCCGGAAATTCGGATCGAGCAATTCCGGCGAGGCAATCAGTAATTGGCCACCCAAACTGCTCATGCCAGCATCGTTTCCACGCCGGGGTGAACTGCCCCCCGTGTGCTCGGGTGGGACCAACCCGCCCGTGAGTATACCCTCGCCGTGGTCGCACCGCGACCGGGCCCGGCAGGCGGCGGTGGGTGATTCGTGTGCGCAACCCAACACGGCCGCGAAAAGCTCGTGGAAACTCCAAACGCGGCCTTCCAATCTCGCCATCACAGCAGCGGTGGAGCAAAACTTGCCGCTCTTGCCCGGCTTTCGGTTCTGCCAACAACTGTTGTAAAACGCCGCGAATATTCCAGTTGCCGGTGAACCAGGACAGGACTAAGTGCTGCCAGTGAAGTCGTTGTAGTCTTCGTGGGAGCCAATCCAGTACCAGAGGTTGACATCGCCGCGCTCGACATACAAGGCGCGATAGCGATAGTTCACCCAGACAGACCGAGTCCCATCCAAATGACGCGACTGTCGGGAGTCTGCTATTTGCTTATTGTGAAGAATAGGCGCGTAAGGGTCCTTCTTGAATTGCTTGTACATTTCCCTCGCAACTAGCTGAACCTTGGCGGGGAGGCGTTCAAAGTGCTTCCAGAAGTCCCCACTTGTTTTATTCCGCCGGGGGCGCGGCACCGATTGTGGTGTCGGCGTCTTCGCTCTTTCCTTGGTCATGCTGCTCGCCTGCCACCCGCGACATCAAAAAGGTTTGTTCACGAGCGAAAAACGTGGTGTCATCTTCCATGGAGCCCCGCACCTCACGTGCCAGAGAGGCGAGTTTCACAATAGGGCCAGTATCAAAACCCCGGGTATCATACTCCTTCTTGATTCGACTGTAGAGCACTAGAACAGACTCCGAAGTGATGAGCCACTTCGCAAAGAGGCCGACGATCCGACCTTCCTGGGCAGCATCGTACTCCGCATCGCCCCGGTAGACACAAATGCGCCAGTCGTTGTCCAGACGACAAATGCTGTCGTAGATGTCGGTACCTTCCAGCACCAGTTCGACGAAGTCAAAGCAGACCATTGACCATTCGTGGTCAGCCTGCCACGAATCCTCCTGGGCATGCCGGTCGTATTGAGACGCCCGCTCCTCGACATGACGAAAACGCACACCGTCAGACATGATCCCACTAACTCCAACCGAAAGGGGAAAACCACACCACAAGGCAGAATTAGACGCGCAACGGGCAGGCACCCGCAACATTTTCTCGTGTGACTGCC
Source organism: uncultured Pirellulales bacterium (assembly GCA_964434905.1). Taxonomy (GTDB): domain Bacteria; phylum Planctomycetota; class Planctomycetia; order Pirellulales; family CAYNRE01; genus CAYSXM01. Next base: position 11,155 of record CAYSXM010000031.1, read on the forward strand.
TCCGCGCCGCCGGCATCCTCTTCCATCGGCTAGCCACGCGCCAGGGCATTGGCTCGTCGACCACCAACTATACCACCAAGCTGGCCATCTTTGTGGGGCTAACCGGGTTGCGCTTCCAGTATTTTTGATAGGATTTGAGATTTGATAGGAGAGGCGCCTCCCATATCAAAGTCTGTGGCCCTTTGTCAAGACGCAAATACCACACCGACGGTTCACTCCGCAACTGCCGTGCCGAATTCGGAAGATGACATCCGCCCCCCTACTTAGTGGCAACCCAGTCCTAGACCACTGCCCGGCAGGCGGTGCCCCGGCGTCTCCGCACACGCTACAGGCTGGCGCCGCCAGCCGCCCGGGCGCCTGTTGCCAATCGCGCTTGATCCACGCGGTAGGCCCGTTCGATGACCACCGACTGCCGCGGAATCATTTCAAACCGGGGAGTGTCGTGGACCGGCGCGGCGGCGATCCGATCGAGCACGTCGAGGCCCCGGACCACGCGACCGAAAACGCAATAGCCATAGTCGCTCGGTGCCGGTCCGCGATGGTCGAGCATGATATTGTCGCCCACATTGAAAAAAAACTGCCGCGTGGCGCTATCTCGATCGGCCAGCTCGCGGGCCATGGCAATGGTGCCACGGCGGTTCGACAAACCGGCCGCCGCCTCGTTGGCAATTGCGCTGTCGGCCGGCAGCGCCCGCAACTGCTCGTCGAACCCGCCACCCAGAATCATGTAGCCTGCCACCACTTGATGGAACACGCTGCCGTCGTAGGCATGGCGATCGACATACGACAGGAAATTACGCACCGTGTGGGGCGCGTGGACCGCGTCCAATTCGATCACCAACTCGCCAACAGATGTCTCCAGCACCACCTGTGGCAACGAGTCGGCCGCAGGGGTGACTGCCGGCGCTGCCGTCTTGGCATTTGCCGCCCACGGCTCGGTCGCCGCACCCCGGCGTGCGTCGCTCGACATCGGGTCTCGAACTGCAGTGCCAGCAGCCAATTTGTGTGGCGGAATATTCGGTTCCGCGGCAGGCGCATTCGGCCGTTTGTCCGGGGCCGCCTTGCCGGTGGTCACCTGGTTGGCGTTCAATGCACGGTGGGACGCTGCCGGCGTGGCTGGCTTCGTCGCTGCCGTATCGGCCGTATCGGGCGTGCTGGCACGCTGGCAACCCGCCAACAGGCAGGCCGCCATGAGCCCCCCCAGTGCCAGGCAATTTGCCAGTCCTCGGCTCCATGCCGGCGGCCGACCAAGCCTGGGGCTGGCGAATCGAAGCCTGGCCAGTGTCGTGGCGACGGGCCCTCGTGGCCCCTGCGGTGCGACGTAGCTATCTAATTGGCTGCGCAAATCGTCCATCCTTGGTTCAATGACACACCAGCCCAATGTGTCCGGGGCAATCCTGACCGCCGGAATGTGGGGCTTGTTGTTCTGGGCTTGTGGTTCTGGGAAACTGGCCTGCAGGGCCTGCCGTCTACGCTGCCTGCGGCTCGCCGAACAACCACGGTCTTCGTTATTCTGGGTGCCCAGGTCGCGTAACACTCGGTACCGCGAGATCCCGGCCACACCCGCTATGATGCGGTCAGCAGCGGGCCGGTTGCAACGCCGATTGTCGAATTCAACAAGCTGGGTAGCTTTCGCAAACTGCGAGACCAGCTTGGGTAGAAACTCGGTGGTTGTGGAAGTCTGCGAAGTTTCGCCGCTCGATCGCCGCACAGTGCCCATGCCGCGAGGTCGCAGATGTTCAGCCGCTGGTTCCAGGCACTCATCGTGGCATTCTGGCTGGGGACCATGAGCTGGTTGGTCTTCGCCAAGGTGTTACCCCCGCTGATGGTCGGCGAGCCTCCGACCTACCGGGCGATTGTCGAAGACGCGCATCGTCACCGCGCCCAGGCCGCGGCCCGTTGGCATATTTTCTGGAACAACGAGCAGGTGGGTTCGGCCCGCACCGAAACGGCGCTCTTGCCCGACGATGTAACCGACCTGCGCAGCCAGGTGCATTTCGACCATTTTCCCTTGGCGCAAATGGCGCCCTTTCGCGGCGCTTCGATTTCGCAATTGCTGGGGGGCACAGACCAGGGGCTAGCGCTGGATGCCAGAAGTAGCGTGACGATCGACGCACTCAAGCGTCCACTCGAACTTCGCTCGACGCTTCAAGTGGGGCTACTCGACCAGGCGATCGAGATGCGCGGTCGGGTCGAGGGGGACCATTTGAAGCTCACGGTGCGGATGGGCGAATTCGTACACCACACGCAAACCTTTTTGCCAGGCGAGGCGATTCTAAGCGATGTGCTGTCGCCCCCGGCCAGGCTCCCGCATCTGCGCGTGGGCCAAACCTGGACCACGCCCATCTACAGTCCCTTCAGCGCTCCCAATCGCCCTCTGGAAGTGCTGAAGGCCGTGGTCGAGCGAGAAGAGACGATCGTGTGGGGGGGCCGGGGGCAGCGCGCCAGAGTCGTCGTCTACCGCCAGGACCAAGGGGCGGGTCTAGGCGACTCGCGATCGCCCCGGGGCCGAACCTGGGTGCTGGAAGACGGCACCGTCGTGCGGCAAGAAGCCACGCTGCTATCGGCCACGCTGCGGTTCGAGTTGCTGCCACCAGAGCAGTCGCTGGGCGGCGCGCCCTAGCAGGCCCGGCGCCCGCGATCTGAGCGCGGTACCTAGGGCTGTTCGATTTCCGGCGCGCCAGGCTCTAGAATCGGCCCTCGCCGGAATGACTGACGTGGTGCGAAGATATTTTCCGGCCCTGCATGAAG
>CAYSXM010000032.1:0-13876 GCA_964434905.1 uncultured Pirellulales bacterium
GGTGGCAGTCGTGGGGGGGACGCCGATCGTCCGATGCGCGGCGGTGACACAGATCGCCCCGCGCGCGGTGGCAACCGTGCCGAAGCGCCGGCCGATGCCTCTTTCGGCGGAGGCGACGACGACATTCCATTTTGAGTTGCCGGCGCTGGGCCGGTTGGTGCAGATTTGGCCGGTGTGCGCGCTGGCCATTCGATCACCGGCTTTCGTGTCGATATCCGCAGCTTTCGCGGTACCAGCAATCACAGAACACAGCAATCGCTAACACAGCAATCACAGAATCACGGAACTTACAAGCCAGATTGACAAACCGGTGGTCACTCTGAGTACCCAGAGTGCGATATCGTAACCGTACAAGTGGGTTGCATCGGCCCGAAGGAAATTACCGAACATGACTGCCACGAAGAAGCGTATTCCCCGCGTTGCCCGGTTGAGAAAAGGCCCGCGCGGCGGTATCGAGTTGCTGTTGATCCAAGCGGTGGACAGCCTGGGCCAACCGGGCGAAGTCGTGGAAGTCAAAGCCGGCTATGCCAACAATTACCTGTTACCGCAGGGATTGGCCACCGTGGCCACGGATCATCACAAGCGGATGGTCGAAAAGCACAAGGCCAAGTTGATGGAGATTCAGAAGGCGCGGATGGCCGGTTTGCGGGCCCTGGCCGACCAGATTTCGAAGCAAAACGTTACGATCGAGGCCAATGCCACCGACGATGGCCATCTCTACGGCTCGGTCGGCCCACACGACATCGTGCAAGCGCTCAAACAGGCTGGTGTGAGCATTACCGACGATCAAGTGCGGCTGGAAGGTCCGCTGAAAGAGCTGGGGTTGTACACCGTGCGGGTACACGTGGCCCCGGACATCGACGCGGAGCTCAAGGTCTGGGTGGTGCCCACCGTGGGAAGCGACAACCCAGCCGAGGCGGCCGGCTCGTAGCGCCGTCTTGTCGACCGCGCTACCGCGGCCCGATGGGGATACCCCGCTGTAGCGACAGTGCCTGGTCGGTGTTCTCACCTTGTAGTTCGTGGTGGCCTCCAGACACGGCCTGAATTGCCGGTCGCGGCACTCAAGCTTTTGGCGGTTGCAGAGCACGAAGTGGCTGCCACGTACACGCTGGGCGTATATTGCTGGTCCGCCGCACGACGGGCGGGCTCGGCCCAGATTCATAGGTTCCGTGCGCTCGGCAGAGGGCATTTCGCGGCCTGCCCATCTGGCATTTTCAATTGCGCAGGCACGCCGTCGGGTTTCCGACGTGTTATAAGTGCGTTCAACTGGCGTGGCCGGCAGTTCCGCGTCGGGCCACTCGCGGCGCTGCCGAGCGTCTACTTTCCTAGGGGGAGCATGGTTTCATGGGTCGCCAACTTGAACAATTCGGCCCGCGCGGCGCCGCGGTGCTGGCGCTGGTGCTCGCCGTTGGGAGTGCCCCCGCGCCTGCCTGGGGGGAAGACCGACCGAGTAGCTTGCGCGACGAATTGCGGGGGGTTATCGAGCGTGCGCGCGACGACGTTTTTCCGGCGCTGGTAAACATTCAGTTGGTCACCTCGATCCATGCCGGCGGTAAGGAGATTAAAGGCCGCGCCGTGGGCAGCGGTACGATCATCGACAATCGGGGGCATGTGGTCACCAACCAACACGTAACCGACCAGGGGCGACGGTTTCGCTGCACGCTGTTCGACAAACAGGAAGTGTCGGCCCAATTGGTGGGGGAAGATCCCTTGACCGACCTGGCCGTGCTGCGACTCGATCTGACCCAACTGCCGGCCGAGGGCCAACCGTTGCCGGTCGCACACTGGGGCAACTCGGCCGACTTGACGGTGGGCGATTTCGTCATGGCCATGGGCAGCCCCTTGGCGCTTTCGCGGTCGGTAACACTGGGCATTGTCTCGAACACCGAGCGCGTCTTTGCCGACGGCCTATTCGATTCCAATCCCGACGACATGCGGCTGAGCCGCGGCCAACGCACCGGGCTGTTCACTCGTTGGATTCAACACGACGCCATGATCAACCCGGGCAACTCGGGTGGCCCGCTGGTCAATCTGCGTGGCGAGGTAGTCGGCGTGAACGAACTGGGCGGCGCGGCGATGGGTTTCGCGATCCCCGGCAACCTGGCGCGCGAAGTTGTGCAATCTTTGGTAACTCACGGCGAGGTACCGCGTAGCTGGGTGGGCGCCACGTTCCAGCCGATCGCTAAGACCGGCCTGTCGCGGGGGGCGCTGGTGCAAACGGTGCTCAAAGGATCGCCCGCCGAGAAAGCAGGCCTGGCGGCCGGCGACGTACTTTTCGAGTGGGCTGGGGAACCGATCACCTTGCGGTTCGCCGAGGAAGTGCCGCTGTTCATGAAGCGCATCGCCGACGAGCCCTTGGGATCCAACCTGGCCTGGCGTTTCGAACGCGATGGCGCCCCGCACGAAGCGCAGGTGATAACCGCCAAGCTGGAAAAAGACAAAGGCAGCGAACGCGAATTGCGGCGGTGGGGTTTGACCGTGGAAGAGGTCACTCCGTTGACCGCGCTGGAACGCAGTTTGCCCGACCAGGCCGGCGCTTTGGTCACCGGAATCCGCCCCGGTGGCAGCGCGGCGTTGGCCAAACCTGCACTGGTCGAAGACGACCTGATCCGCGCGCTCGATGGAACTCCGGTAGCCGACCTGGCGGCGCTCATCACGGCCTACGAACGGCTGAGTACCCAATCGCCGTTGCCCGAATCCATTCTGATCGAATTCACGCGTAACGGTGAAAATTTCCTGACCCTCATGTCGCCGCGCGACGAACACGACCCGGTCGACCCGCCGCGCGAAGTGGCCAAGGCCTGGCTGGGCGTGGCTGTCCAACCGGTGTTGAAGGGCTTAGCCAAACGGTTGGGCTACGATCAAGCGGGCTTTCGCGTTACCAAGGTATATCCTCAGACCACCGCTGCCGCGGCGGGGTTGGAAGTGGGCGACCTGGTAACTCACCTGAACGGGCGGCGAATCGAACCTCGTCGGACGGAAGACCAGGGTGTGTTCCAGCGTGAGATTCAAAAGTTAGAGGTCGCCGCGCCGGCGGTGTTCCGCATTTGGAGAGCGGGCGTGGAGCACGAACTTTCCGCGGCGCTCGAGGCGGCGCGGATTGGGCCCGACCAGGCGCATCGCGAGCACGATCGCGATTTCGAACTCACCGTTCGCGAAATCACGTTCTTTGATCGCGTGGATCAGCACTGGGAAGACAGCGTGCAGGGCGTGGTGGTGTTCGCTGTCGATGGGGCCGGCTGGGCCGGACTGGGGGGCCTGCACCCAGGCGACCTGATCCAGCGCATCGACGAGACCCCGATCACCAACCTGGAAACTTTTCGAGCTGCGCTAGACGAAATCTCCAAACGCCGTCCCGAGCGCGTGGTCTTCGCCGTGCTGCGCGGAGTGCGCACCCGGTTTCAGTTCGTGGAACCCGACTGGAACCCCGAACGCCCCTAGTGGAGCGTCAACCCAGCTTGGCTGGGTGACGCGGAACAACCCCGAACCCGTAAGGGGTTTGGGGCAAACAACTTCTAGTGAAGCCGGAGTTGCCTCGGATTCGTCAAAGGACGACGGACGTTGCACTTGTGCTAGCGGTCCGGGAGGCCGCTAGCGGGCACGACGCCAGGCCCGAGGTCCAAATGCTCGCCAATTCCGAGGCCGCGCCAGGCACAGACGTTCGGCATCTGGCGAGGATACTCCGACGGGGCAGCCAGTCCAGGCTTCGCAAAACGGTCACCCTTCGAGCACAATGCAGCCCAGGTCTCGCCTGGCGCACCGCTGCGGCAACGCGGCCAGGGCGAACCAGGCCAGACGAACAACCAATTGATCCAAAGGGGAACAACACGTGTTTCATCAACGAGTGCGGAGCCTGGCATGCCTGGGAGTTGTCGTCGCGCTCGGCGTGCTGGGGGGCAACACCAGCCAAGCCCGCGCCGACGACGCAGCCGCCCTGCAAGCTGCCATCGACCGAATTGCGCCGTCGATTGTCACCATCAAGTGCCTGATCAAGATGAACATGGGTGGCGCCGGTGGGGGCGGGGGCGAGCAAGAGATCGATACCGAGTTGACGGGCGCGGTGATCTCGTCGGCCGGGTTGGTGTTGTGCTCGAACACGCAGCTAGGCGGCATCGGTGCGATGGTCATGAAGATGCTAGGCGGCCGCGTGCCCGGCCTGAGCATGACGACCGACGTAACCGACGTGAAGGTGCTCTGGGGCCCGGAAGACGAGGAACTCGAGGCGGAGCTCGTCGCGCGCGATGCCGATCTCGACTTGGCTTGGGTGCGTATCAAGGCCAGCGACAAGACTTTCCCGGCCATCGATTTTTCCCAGGCTGCCACGCCCACCCTGGGCCAACGCCTGGTCGGTGTACGGCGAATGGGGAAACATTTTGACCGAGCGGCGGTGGTTTTCTTGGGTACCACATGCGGCGTGTTGGAGAAACCGCGCGCCTTGTGGGCGGTGCAAGAACAAGTGACCCAGGGGTTGGGCTTGCCGTTGTTCACGCTCGATGGCAACCCGGTGGGCGTGGTCATCACCCAGACCCCCGAACTCGAAGGGGGAGGCGGCGGGGGCTTCAACCCGTTGTCGATGATGGGTTCGATCTCCGGCATGCAAGAGGGTATGAGCGGCTTGGTTTTGCCCGCCGCAGACCTGCTCAAGGCAACCGAAAAGGCGTACGACCCTGCCGCGGCCAAGTAAGCGGTTGGCACGGCGCGAGCGCACCGCCACTTCGCCCCCTAAGCCAGGAGCCATGCATGCCGACACTAGCACTCGACCGACAGGGCACGCTCGATCGCCGGCGCTGTTTTGCGGCGCTGGCGGCCACTTGCTACACCGCGGCCGGCGCAGCCAGTGGTCGGTCGTTCGGCGATGAACCCCAGCTCGACACCAGCGCCGCGGCGCTGGGGCCCTATGTCGACATGCATACGCACCTGGGCCAAACCTGGAATTCCAGCGAGCGACTTTCGGCCGAGGGCTTGTTGCGGTGGATGGATGCCTCGCGCATTGAACAAGCGGTGGTCTTGCCGTTGGTCTCGCCCGAGGCTTCCAGCTTTCCCTTGACGACGGAATTCGTGCTGGCCGAAACGCGCCCGTTTCGCGACCGCCTGATTCCCTTCTGCGCGGTCGATCCGCGGACTTCCTATTCCGGCGGCGAGGCCGGGTTACGGGCCATGCTGACCACCTATGTCGAGGCGGGCGCGCGCGGCTTTGGCGAGCACAAGCCGGGGGTGGCGATCGACGATCCTCGCAATCTGGAATTGTATGCCGCGTGCCAAACGCTGCGGCTGCCGCTGTTGTTTCACCTCGACAACCAGCGCAATTTCGACGCTCCCGGGCTACCGGGTCTGGCGCGCGTGCTGGCGCAGTTCCCCCAGGGCGTGTTCATTGGGCACGGGCCGGGTTTTTGGGCGTCGATTTCGGCGGCGGTCACTCAGGCTGAACTCGATGGCTACCCCCAGGGCACGGTCGAGCCCGGCGGCGCGCTCGACCGGCTGTTCGACGCGCACCCCCACCTGCACGGCGACCTGTCGGCGGGGAGCGGCGCCAGCGCTCTCACACGCGATCCGGGGTTTGGTCGCGAGTTCCTGTTGCAGCGCGCCGACCGGTTGCTGTTTGGTACCGACTTTCTTTCGCCAGGTCAGGCGGTTCCGCAGTTGGAAGCGTTCGCAGCCTTCGACCTGCCCGCGGCGGTCCAGGCCCGTGTGTTTCGCGACAACGCGCGGCGGCTATTGGGCTTGGCATGAGCGCCACCCCCAGGGCAGGCGTTCCGCGCGCAGCCTACATCCACGTGCCGTTTTGCGCGCGGCGGTGCGGCTATTGCAACTTCACGGTGGTAGCCAATCGCCGCGATCTGGTGCCCGACTACCTCGAGGCGTTGGGGAGCGAGTTGGCGGCGCTGGAATGCCCGCAGCCGATCGACACACTATTCGTGGGAGGCGGCACCCCCACGCAATTGCCGCCGGTCGCGCTCGAACAGTTCTGGCGACTGGTGCGCCAGTGGTTTCCGCCGGCGCCCGGCGCCGAGATCACGGTCGAAGCCAACCCGGCCGATCTGGCACCCGAAGTGCTGATGGTCCTAGCGGCGGCAGGCGTGAACCGAGTAAGCCTGGGGGTGCAGTCGTTCGACGACCGCAAGTTGTCGCGACTCGAGCGCGACCACACCGTGGCCGACGTGGCCCGATCCGTGTCGCAGGTGCGCCAGTACCTGCCCCACGCGGCGTTGGCGATCGATCTGATTTTTGCCGCGCCCTGTGAGAAACTTTCCGACTGGCGCCGCGATCTGGAAGCTGCGCTGGCGCACCTGCCCGACCACGTGTCGACCTATGGGCTGACCTATGAACGCGGCACGACGTTTGGAAGCCGCCGAGCACGGGGCGAGCTGGCCTCGCTCGAAGAAGAAACCGAGCGGTCGATGTACGCATTGGCGATCGAGATGCTGACGACGGCGGGTTTCGATCACTACGAGGTTTCCAACTTCGCGCGCCCCGGTCGTCATTGTCGTCACAACGAGGTCTATTGGGCGGGCGACGAGTATTTCGCCGCGGGCCCTGGCGCCGCGCGCTATATAGCCGGAACGCGATCGGTGAATCATCGCAGCACGACCACCTGGTTGGCGCGGTTGCGCACCAGCCGGTCTCCCATCGCCGAAAGCGAAACACTCGCACCCGAAGACCGCGCGCGCGAAGCATTGGTACTGGGGCTGCGACGCACGGCCGGCATCGATGACCTGGAATTCGCCCGGCGGTTCGGCTTCGAACCCCAGCGCCTGGGTGGCGCCGACTGGTTACGCTTTATTGAACAAGGTCTATTAGAGTTGGTTAGCGGTCGATGGCGCCTCACGGCAGCCGGGTTGTTCGTCAGCGACGCGCTGTGGCCCGCGCTGCTGCGCTGTTAGCAGACTGTCAAGGCGTTCCTGGGGCAGCTAGGCTTACGCGCGATGCCGACTTCCCGACAAACCCCCGGCACTCCTCGCTCGACCAGTTCGGTCGACGACGACGTGTTCACCCTGAGCCGGCTGCTGGTACTGGTGGCCGGTGTCAGCGTGGGGTTAGCGGCCTATGGCAATTTGGGGCCACCGCCGGCGCTGGCCGAGCTAGGCGACTTCGTGCGCATCGCCTGGAGTGCCGTGCTACATGGCCTGTCGCTGCCGGCTCCCTGGTTTGTCGTGCGCCAAGCGATGCGAAAGCGACCCATCACCCTGGGCGCCTATGGCTGGCTGACGTACGGCCTGGGTGCCTGGATCATGCTCCCCTTGGCGCTGCACAGCGGTGGCGACATTCATACCTGTCTGCACTATGTCATGTCGCTGGGAGGGTTCTTTTACACTCTGGCGGGAATTATCACGCGCCAGGTGCGACTGCGCCACAGCCTGGGCTGGACCGAACGGATGGGCTGGCTGGTGCTCTGCGGTTGGTTTCCGCTGGGCCTGTCGCTGACTTGGGATCTGTACGCCGGGGCCTATTCGTTGTACACGATCGACGACCTGTTTCTCTGGCTAGATCCGCCGCCGCCGACGGGGCCCTAACGCGCATTTTCCACTCGCCGCGTTGCGCCGCCCAAAAATCCTCGCCCTGGGTTTTGTGGGCTGCAGTGGTGGAGCGTACGATATTCGCCGGGCTTAGCCTGTCGGTTTCCGGAAACCGACCTCGCGAAGGTTTCTACACTCACCCTGACACTGGAAGCACACCCCATGACCGCTGCCTGGAATACCCGCGCCGGCCTGCCCTGGCTGGTGATCACCGTACCGTGTCTGTTGGCCATTTTCGTGTGCCTGCGCCCCAATGGGTTGGCGGCCGACGAACCGACGGTCGTTCCGCTATGGCCTGCAGGCGCGCCGGGCGCGGTTGGCGACGCGGAATCGGACCGGCCCACGCTCACCATCCATCTGGCCCCCGGCGCGGCAGAGCACGCCCCTGGCGTGGTCGTTTGCCCCGGCGGTGGCTACGGGGGGCTGGCCCTGGTTCACGAGGGGCAAGATATCGCGGCCTGGTTCAATTCGTTGGGCGTTTCGGCGTTCGTGCTGCGCTATCGCCACGCACCCCACTATCGCCACCCCACACCGCTGGGCGATGCGCAGCGCGCGGTCCGGCTCGCGCGGTCGCAGGCCGGCCCTTGGCGCCTCGATTCCCAGCGGCTGGGAATCATCGGTTTCTCCGCCGGAGGGCATCTGGCCTCGAGCGTAGGCACCCATTTCGACGCCGGGGTGCCTGACGCGACCGACACGGTCGACCGACAGAGTTGCCGGCCCGACTGGATGATCTTGCTTTATCCGGTTATCAGCCTGGTGGAAGAGTGCACGCATGCCGGCTCGCGGCGCAACCTGCTGGGCGAGACCCCCGCACCCGAGCTACTGCAATTGATGTCGAACGAAAAACAAGTCACCCCACAAACGCCACCGACGTTACTGGTTCACACGGGTGAAGACACTGCGGTGCCGGTCGAGAATAGCCTGTTGTTCTACGGTGCCTGTCGCCAGGCCGGGGTGCCTGCCGCGCTCTATGTGTTCGAACGCGGCCGCCATGGCTTAGGCCTGGGCACTGACGATCCGGAATTCTCGCGCTGGCCCGTGCTGGCGGCCAATTGGTTGCGTCAGCACGGTTTCTTGCCGGCGGAAACATCGAAATAGCCAGAGGCCCCTTGTGAGCACCTCGACCATTCGACCCCACACAACCGCCGACCCAGCGCGCCACACGCCGCAAGCTTTGGCGGTTTGCGCCGCCCTGGTGTTTCCCACGCTGTTGACTTGGGTTTACTTCGTGCTCTTGGCTGGCCACGCTTGGATGCAAGGGGCCTATCTGGTTGGCAAAACCTTGCAGTTCGTGTTTCCCATGGCGTGGGTCTGCTGGGTCGAGCGCCCCACGGCACTCGCCTGGCGCGGCGGGCCACGGGGGGTCGGGCTGGGAGCGGCGTTTGGGCTGGTGGTGAGCGTGCTGGGCTGGCTCGTGTTCCAGGGCTATCTGGTCGACAGCCCCGCGCTGGCCAGTTTGCCCGATGCCCTGCGGGGCAAACTCTCGGCGGCGGGCATCACCACGCCAGGCCGGTTCTTGGCGCTGGCGCTGTTCTATTGCTTACTACACTCGGGCCTCGAGGAATATTACTGGCGATGGTTTGTGTTTGGCCGGCTGCGTGCCTGGCTACCGCTGTGGCCGGCGGTAGTGATTTCGAGTTTGGGGTTCATGGCGCACCACGTGCTGTTGGTTGGTTCCTATGTGCAAGGCGTGCCGCTGGTCATCGCCGGCTCTTTGGCCGTGGCGGTGGGTGGTGCCTTCTGGGCTTGGCTCTACCAGCGCACCGGTTCGCTGTGGGGCGGATGGATCAGCCACCTGCTGATCGATGGCCTGATTATGGCGATGGGTTATTGGGTGCTATGGGGCCCGCGCTAGCAGCGCGTGGCGCCGGCGCCGGCGCCAACTCGGGCAATTGCCGTGCGGCCGCCGCGAACACCTGTTCGACCGAAATCGATTGCAGGCAGACATTGTTTCGACAGGCCGAATGGCGGTGATTGAAGGCGTTCAAACAGGGGCTGCACGCCAGCCCGGCCCACAGCGACAGGTTTCGCGGCGACAGCGGCGCATAGAGCTGCGGCGTTTCGGGACCAAAGATCGACACGATGGGCAGGTCCGTCAGCGCGGCCATATGGGCAGGTCCGCAATCGCTGGTTATCAACAAGCCGCACTCGGCGAACAGCACCACTAGCGCCCGCAGTGATTCCGTTTCGCCGGCCAGCGATAGGCAACGTTTGGGGTCAATCTGTCGTGCCAGTGCCTGTGAAACGTCGCGTTCGGCCGGCAACCCCGTCAGCAGTAGCGTGGCCTGGGGGTGTGCCACCAATAGACGGCGTCCTAGTTCCCGCCAGCATTCTTCCGGCCAACGGCGCAAGGGCAACAAGTCGATCAGGTTCGGGTTCAACACCAGCCAGGGGCGCGGGGGCAAGTCGCCGCCGTTCACTTGGGCCAGCATCTCGAGCGCGTGATCGCGTTCGGCCGGCGTGGGAACGAGAGAGGGCAACTGGTAGTCGCCCAAACTGACCACACGTTTCAACAGCGGTTGCTCTTCGCGGCGGGTGGGGTCGGTGGCCAACGCCTCGACCATGGCCAGGAACTGCACGCTGGCATGCTGATAGTAATTGACTGCCACCCGATGCGTAAACAAGTCTCCGCGATAAAGCCCTTCAACCGTATAGCGGTGCAATCCCACGCGCAGCCGGGCACCGGTTAAATAGCTGAGGGCCGCCGACACCCGAGCAAACCCTTCCAAATCGATGACCGCGTCGATTCGTTCGCGGCGGCAATGTCGCATCAATCGCCAGATGTCGATGGCAAACGTGAAGAGACTCTGATCGCGAATCACCCACACGTTCTGGCTGGGAAAAACCTGTAACAGGTCGTGTACCTGGCGATTCGCGGCCAGCATCACGATAAACAAGTTGTCGCGCCCTACCATCCGGCGAGCGGTTTCGAACGCTGGCATGGTGAGCACAATGGCACCCATTTCGGCCAGCTTCACAAAAAGAATGCGTTGCGGCGGTTGCGCCGCGCGCTGGCCACGCAGTCCGTCGGCCAGTCGGCGCCAGAGGGTCAGCAACCAGCACCATGGCACGCCCACCCACCGGTCGAGCGTTCGACTTGCCTGTTCGTTCATGCGCTGGGCTCGCGTCGACAGGAATTTACCACGCGCTCGATCAATCTGCTGGTGGAATAGGCGCCGCGCATCGGCACCAGCTCCACGCGCCCGCCGTAGCTACGCACAATCTCGTGCCCCACCACCTCTTCCGGGCCGTACTGAGCCGCCTTGACCAGAACGTCGGGCCGCACCCGCTCGACCAAAGGCGCAACGCTGGCATCGTCGAACACCACGACATAATCCACGCACTCCAGCGCGGCCAGCAGATCGGCGCGGCCTTGCTCGTCGATCAACGGGCGGCCCGCCCCCTTGAGCTCGGCCACGCTACGATCGCTATTCAGTCCTACCACCAAGCAATCGCCCAGCGAGCGCGCCGCCGAAAGTGAATGGACGTGTCCCGGATGCAAGAGGTCGAAGCAGCCGTTGGTCATCACAATACGCTGGCCCCGCCGGCGGCGCAAATCGAGTTCTCCGGCGAGCGCCTCGATTGCCAACAGCTTGCGGTGCGCTGGAGCGCCCGTGGTACGCCGCAGTTCGGCCAGGATCTCTCCCCGGGTCAAGGGGACCACGCCCAGCCGTTCTACCTCGAGCCCCCCCGCGGCGTTGGCCAGTTCAATGATGCGTGGCCAAGTAAGCTTGCCCGCCAGGCCAAACCCGATCATCGCCAAGGCCATATCGCCGGCGCCGGTAATGTCGTACACCTGGCGCTCGCGCACGGGGAACAATCCTCGATCGCCCTGCCGATCGGCCCAGGCCATGCCATCGCGATCAAGCGTGACAATCGCCGCCTCGACGCCAAACGCCAACAACGCCTCGGCCGCGGCCAGGCCTTCGTTGGGTGTGCGAATGGTGCGTCCCAAGGCCTCGCCCGCCTCGAATCGATTGGGTGTGATGCAGGCACATCCGGCATAGCGGCGGTAGTCGGCCCCGCGCACCGGGTCGGCCAACACCGGCACGCCGCGGGGGCGCGCCATGGCCACCAGCCGAGCAACCAGGTCTCCGCCGCAAACTCCCTTGTTGTAATCGCTCACCAATACCGAATCGCAGTGTGGCAAATGCTGCTCGATCGCGGTCAGCAGTTGTTCCTCGAGCGCGGGCGCCAGCGGCTGATCGGCTTCGTGGTCGACACGCAACAACTGCTGCGGATGACGGCTTTGCACCATGCCCAGCACGCGCTGCTTGACGGTGGTCGGTCGGCTGGCATCGACCAGCAACAACCCGGTGTCGATCCCCTGTTCTCTGGCCAACTGTCGCAGCCGCCCGGCATCGTCGTCGTCGCCAGTAACCGCGGCCAGCGCAATCTGTACTTCCAGGGCGGCCAGCATCGAGGCCACGCTTCCAGCGCCCCCCAGGCGGTGCTCTTGCTTCACGACGCGTAACAGCGGAATCGGCGCCTCGGGGCTGATACGTTCCACATTGCCCCACAAATAACGATCCAAGAGCACATCGCCCACCACGAGCATCCGTGGCCGAAAGGAAGATTCCAGTAGTTCGACGGGCGACATGGGCATGGCACTCTGCCGGCATGGCAAGTGGTTGGGAGCACGCTAAAACCTGGCGAACTCGCCCCGGGGGACACGCCAGCAGTAGGTTGCTGGAAAAGGCTTCCAGGTTCCGGGACGCGGTCTTCATCGAGTATACCAACGCCCTGGCCCAGGCGACCGTGTGCCGGGCGACACGACCCGCTGCCCGTGTGGGCCGCGACCGCTACAATCCGCTCGACCGCCTCGAACCGCGCGCCGCTTTCGGCGTCGGCACGGGCATGTTGACCACGAACGGGGAATTGCCGACCATGAAAACCGCCGTGTGGGTGGCCTGTTTGAATGTGCTGGCGCTGTACGGCATGTGGTACATCACCTATTGGCGCTACGACTTGTCGTGGGCGCCGGTCGATTCGCAAGAATACACCGACCTGGCGGTGCATCTTTGGGATCGCCAGCTTCCCACGCCCGACGCCACCACTGGCGAAACGCCCACCTGGGCCACGCGGCCGCTGCGCTATCGGTTGCTCACACCGGCGCTTGCCCGCGCCGCGCGAGCGCTGCCGTTCTATCGCTGGTACAACCCCCGCAACCCCAGAGTGAAAGACCAACTTGGGCCCGACGTGGAGCCTCTGGTGTATTACCTGGTAACGCTGAATTTCTGCTACCTGGTCGTGGCCTCGGCGCTGGTATTTCACCTGGCCTGGACCTACTTTCGGGTTCCTTTCTATCTGGCCTACGCCGGCAGCCTGTGGTTCTTGACGACGTTCTATAACCTATTGCAGTCCTACCCACCCCATTCCGACGCCGGTTGCCATCTGCTGATTCTGGCGGCGCTGGTGGCCTATTACCAGCAATCGTGGCGCTGGTTCGTGGTGGCCACCCTGTTGGGCGCGCTGCAAAAAGAAACCGTGATCCTGATTGTCGGCCTGTTCCTGGCTTTCGAATTGGTCCAGGGCAAACGGTGGGCCCTGGGTTGGATGCTGGCTTGCCTGCCGGCGCTCGTGCTTTACAAGGTGGTCGGTTGGTACTGGCCCGTCGGCGGGCTCGAGCAGTTCGATCCTTCGTGGCAGTGGCTCACCAATCTCTCTCGGCCGTTCTGGGCTTAGGCGCTCTTTTGGGCGTTGCACCCTGGGCGAACGCTACGTCGAATGTCCTCGTGATCGACGAGGGCGTTGATTTTAGCCATTCCGGTTTCAAAAACGCGCTGAATGCCAACGAGGCGGAGTGCAACGGCAAAGCTAACCGCGATGACGACAAAAACGGCTTCACGGACGATTGCCTCGGCCGGAACGCGGTTTCCAACGACGCGGGCTACATGCCTTCCAAAATCAAGTCTTACTTCGACGGTAACACCTCGAAGATCAAAGAAATCTTCGCGGTTTTCGAACGCGCGATGGCGGGCGACGAAGAAGCCATTACCTACCTTCGCGGACACCGCAAGGAATACTTCCTCGGCGAAACCCTCCTGGGATTGAGCCACGGAACGCACGTCGGTGGCATCGTGTCGAACGGTAGTTCGGGCGAAGCTCGCCTACAGAGCATGAACGTCTTCGTTGGTTCCGACTCGAGCGTTGAGGGCTCTTCCGAGCCGAACTTGGCGCGCCCCACGGCCATTCCCTCCTCCATGGTTTCCTCCCTCGCTTTCGCCAAGGAACTGATCCGCACGGCGGCCGCAGCGCCGGCCGCTAAAAGCACGGGTAGCCTCTTCGACGACGCCGCTAAAGTGGACGCTTTGATCGAAGAGTTGAAGAACAAGAAGGACGAAGATCCGAAGGTCATGAGC
>CAYSXM010000033.1:0-13821 GCA_964434905.1 uncultured Pirellulales bacterium
ACTCGCGGGGAGACAAGTGTACGCGCGGGGAGAAACGTGTGCTCGCGGGGAGAAACGTGTGCTCGCGGGGTCGGCGGGGTGAGGTGATTTCAACTGACCGTCGGAAGACGCGCCAGGACCTCTGCGGCGGCGCGTTGACCACTTTCAATGGCACCTTCGAGGTAGCCAGTCCATTGTGTGGCGGTCTCCGTGCCCGACCAGTGGATTCGGCCACAGGGGGCGCGCATCGCCTGGCCGCAAGTGGTCATCGTGCCGGGCCCCATCAATCCCACGTAGCAACCCCGGCTCCAGGGATCAGTGGACCAGTCCTTTTCGACAAACTCGACAGGATGGGCCGCCTCGGGCCCAAAAAACCTGACGAACTCGTCGAGCACCGCCTGGCGCCGTTCAGAGGGCGTGCGTGGCGACCATTGCCGGGCAACCGCTCCGTCGCTAAAGCTTACCAGCGCGGCGTGCGTGGCGTCGTTGGAACAATCGTCGAACGTGGTGACGGTAATTCCGGTATCGCTAAATGCCTCGCCCGAGAGCCCCTGTGCTCGCCAGAAGGGGCGCTCGTAGACCGCCAGATATTTGATGACCGAGCCCATGGGCATTAGCGAGGTGAGGCGGTCGCGCTGCGCAGGCAGCGGCGGTTGATAGTCAATGCGGCCGGCCAGCACCGGTGGCACCGCGACAATCGCACGATGTGCGTGCCAGGTGCCGCGATCGGCCCGCACCACCACGCTGTGTTCATCTTGTTCGATCGAGCGCACCGGACAGTCGAGTACGACGCGCTGGCCGAGCGTGGCGGCCAGTTTTTCAGAAAGTTGTTGGGCGCCCCCCACGAAGCGCCGTTCCTGCGCTCCACCCCGGATGCCGATCAACCGGTCGAGCCCACCGCCCCACCGCAGATAGCACAGAAAATACAAGAACGAGATGTCGCGCGGCTCGGCAGTGAACACCGCGCGGGTAACAATATCTAGAAACACTTTCGCGCCTTGGGAGCCCAGTTGACGGTTCTTCCACGTTTCCAATGTTTCGGAATCCCAGTGCCAAGCCTGCGGCGCGTTCCAAGGTTGGTCCGCTGGTATCTCCTGGCGAAACCGTTCCAGTTTGCGTGCCGCCCAGAACAAATCCCACCGGGCCCTGACCGATAGGAAGGGGATCGAACCGCGGTAACGCACGATCTTGCCGGCCCAAGAAAGCAGCTTCGTGCCGGTATCGAATTGGGGAAAGGTCGCTACGTTCAGTTCGTTTGCCAAACGTTCGAGGCGATCTTGCGTGGGTCCGATCCACTGCCCTCCCAGGTCGAGCATGTCGCGCCCAACGCGTTGGCTGAGCGTGCGTCCGCCGACTCGATCGCGTGCTTCGAGCACGGCGCACGAGTGGCCCTGCGCGACCACGTCGCGTGCCGCAGAAAGTCCTGCCATACCGGCGCCCACAATGACCACGTCGACCGACCGATGTTCCTGGGTATCGTGCATCGCTTGTCTTTCATGTCAGCGAAACCGAGCCGCGCGTGCTTTTGGTGAACGAACTGTCTGGCATATTACACGCTTGACGATGCAAGACGGCGCGGCTCGGGCCCGGTGATGCGGCCACAATGTCGGGCGACCAGCGCATCGGGCGAATTCTCGCAGGGTGTGATGGATCGGGATGGAACACGCGGGGTCAAACTCGACGAAAGGGCCATCGGAGGGACCATCTAGACAGACTTCCTTCGGTTTCGGGACCGCCGCGCGCGGCTTCTCGAAAGGCGCTCCAGATAACCGACAGGCACGTGGCTAGCACACTGCCCAGTATGGCTCCTAAGACCATGGCCGCGGGTGCAGCCACGGCAACTGCCCACCACCCGCCTGGTCGATGGCCATAGAGGCGTGCCAACCCTGCGGCGCCTAGTCCGCCCGCCATCGCGGCCCCGTAGATCGAACCGCGCAGTGCCACGCGATCGATCGCACGATCGTCGCTCAATAGGGTGGTGGGGGCGAATGCGTCCCGGGGCACCTGCCCTCGGTCGAGGGCGTGCTCGGGCGGGGCCTGTGCTAGATATGGCGCGGCGCCTGGCCGCCAGGTGTGGGTACCCCAGGCGTTGGCTAGCACATGAGCCGACACCAGCAACGCCAACCAGATGAACAACAGCGATGCCGCCCAACCGGCCGCAGCCATGGCCGCAAAGGTTAACGACAGTGCCGCCAACCCCACGAACAGCGCTCGCAAGTCGAACTGCCAGCGACGCTTCGAAGAGACTACGGGCCTTTCGGCCGGGCTAGGTAAATCGGCAACTAGCGCGACAGCACTCATTCCGGGCAAATCGCGAATGGGCGGGAGTGTGGACCGGCTTGAGAACCCTGACATAGCCTAGGTTCCGGGAGGATGATCGAAGAACCTGCTCAAGGCCCGCACGCGAACTACCTGATAGGCGACGGCGCCTCCGGCTGCTAGCAACATCAATACAAAGAATACAGGGCGGTCGAGCGCCACGTCGAATCGTTGGCGTAAATCGGCGCGCCGGAGATAAAAATCGGCCGACAACGCCAAATAGCTTAGCACCGTGCAGAGAGTTACATAGAGCACCAGGCGCACCTGGAACCACAGTCCGGACCCCACGACCAACAAGGGCAGTGCCACAACCAGGGGGCTGGCCACGCCGTCGGCCAATAGCAAAATGCCGAGCACTGCCAGTACATCGAGCGTGGCCCAGACATACCGCGGGGTGTGGACTTCAGGTGCCAGGCGTAGCCAGCGCTGGCACAAATAACTGGCCCCCGCCCAACCCAACAAAATAAGCGATACCGGACCATGAAAGCGCGCGTCGACTACTTCGAACACGTGATAGTTCAACAATTGCACCAGGTAGAAGGCGAGCATCACGACCAGCCTCGCGGCCAACGCGGGTTCGCGGCGGATCCATCGCCAGATGCGCTGTGCCCGATGCGGTGTACTGGCCTCGATCGGTTCACCGAGCAGGAAACGCTCCAGGTCATGGCGAACTGCGGCAGCAGAGCGGTAGCGCAGGGCAGGGGATTTTTCCAGGCACTTGAGGCAAATCAGCTCCAGAGCCCGAGGAATCGCAGGGTTTACTTGGCGTGGCGCAATCGGCTCGCGTTCGAGCACTTGTAATAGGGTGTCGAGCGGGTGTTCGGATGCAAACGGCGTACGCCCGCACAACAACTCGTAAAGCACCGCGCCCAAGCTGTAGACGTCGCTACCGGGACCGATTTCCGCCAGGTTTCCGGCCGCCTGTTCGGGCGCCATATAGGCGGGCGTTCCCAAGATGGTGCCCGACTCGGTGCGATCGGCCTCGGTGCCGCGCAGGCGAGCCAAGCCGAAATCGGTAACGCACGGTTGGCCTTGTTCGTCGAGCAAGATATTGCTGGGTTTCAGGTCGCGATGCACAATGCCCAACGAGTGTAGGTGCTCGACTGCCGCGGCGACGCGTGCCAGCAGTCGAGCGGCGTCGCGGGGATCTAACGGTCCCGTCTTGAGATGCTCGGCCAGGCTTGGCCCTGGGACCAGTTCCATGGCGAAATAGTGCTGTCCTCCGACCTGTCCGGCATCGAACACGCTGACCACGTGCGGATGCCGTACGACGGCAGCGGCCTGCGATTCTTGCAGGAACCGCCGTACCACGGCTGGCGAAGCCAGCCGGCTGGCCAGAATCATCTTGAGCGCTACCCAGCGGTTGAGCCGAACTTGTCGCGCGCGGAACACCACGCCCATTCCGCCGCGGCCTATTTCTTCGTGCAACTCGTAGTCGCCGAACGTACCGGTGGGGGTAGCCCACACGGCATTGGCCGTGTTCAGGTCTTGGGCATCGGGGGCGAGTTGGTCGAGCGCGTCGAGGCAACCAACCATCTCGGCCAGGTTCGGATGCTCGGCCACCAATGCGGCGCAAGCAGAGTGCTGCCCAGCGTGCAAACATGCCAGGTATTGATCGAGCACGGTGGCTCGCTGCTCGTCGTCAATCGGCTTGCGTTCCGGGTCAATCACGGACGACATCTTTCGACGGGGCCACAGTTGCAGGTTAGTTCCAAGACGAGAACGATTCGCCCGGCGCGAGCAGTTCCAATTCCTCGCGCAGCTTCTTCAGTGCGCGGGCCCAGAGCATCTGCGCGGCGGGGCGGCTGCGTTCAAGACGCAGGGCCACTTCGTCGAAGGGCAGGCGTTCCAGGTTGCGCAGCATGATCACCTCGCGATAGTCGCCTGGCAGCCGCGCCAAGGCGGTGGCCACCAACAATTGGCGGTCGCGGCGAACCAGTTGTCGGCTCGGTGTTTCCTCGGCGGCGATCGGCTCTCCGAGCATGAAATGGGTCGACCCGCCGTGTCCTGCGGTTTGCAACGGGGTTTCGCGGCGTGCCTGGCGTTTGGCGGTGCCGCGATATTGGCGGACGAAATCGGCCGCGTTGTGCGTTACAATCCGTCGCAACCAGGCGAGCCATTCGGCTTCGGTGACACCGGCAAACCGATCGAAATCGCGATGGGCCTCGAGTAGTGCCTGCTGGACCACGTCCGACGCGTCGACCTTGGCCGCCATCCAGCTTTCGACTTGTGCGCGGGCGACCACTTGCAAGTAGCCACGGCAGTCGGCGAATAGCTGCTCGCGCGGGGGGCCCTCGCCTTGTCGGTCGGCGGCCAGCAGCCGGGCGATGTCTGGCGAACTAGGACCGCTCACAAGCACCGATCCTCTTCCAGCGGTCCCCGCATGGGGCGGCCGCCCTAAGCCCGGATGATTCTTGAACTTCGTCGCTAGGTGTCGAACGTGTTGCGGCTGAAATGAAAACTGCGATCAGGTGCCACTGGCTTTGCCAGTGCTCTGGGGCGAATTGGTAAATACGTGAGTCAGGGGCAATTGCGGCTTGACGCAACAGGCGCGACACGTTCGGTTCCGCTGCAGAGTGCGCAGGAATAATTCGGGCTAAGTCATTGCGGCATCAAGCGATGTTGAAAGATTCTTACCCGCAGGATACTTTCTTCCCAGAGCAGGTGTGATATTTCTTCCGCGTGCGAGCCTAGTGCTATAGGGTGGGCTGGTCTGGGAGGCGGGGGGGCCGGGGGCCGGTTCGGGCGATATTCGCTTTTCCTACCCCAGGTAGGCCCGGGGCAGGTCGCGAAAGCATCCATTGTCACCGACAATTGCTGGGCAACACTCTTCGGAGGGCGTCTGTCACGGTACGCGTGTGACTTGCCAGGCCTGGGCGGGTACCAATGGGTATCGGGCAACGGGTCGGGCGCAGGGGTGGCCATTTGGGCTTTTCGTCGGTTGTAGTGTCGGGTGAGTTCGTGCAGTGGTGGGCTCGAAGAGAGGCGCGACAGGGCAGTTTCGATGAATCGTCAACCATATACCAAACCGCCGCGATGGTGGTCCCCCAAGGCCAGCCGGTTTTGGATGGGTTTTTGGCGCCCCATGCGGTGGTATCAACAGCTTAAGCACGAACGCATTTTGCATGTTGGTGTGCGGGGCTTGGAACATGTCGAGCGGGCGATCAATCGTCGCTTTGGCGTGTTGATCACCCCCAACCATCCGGGTCATGCGGATTGCTACCTGCTGTGGGAGGCGCTCACTCGGCTGCCGCAGCGTTGCTATGTCATGACCGCCTGGCAAGTCTTTCAGATGGGCCGGCCCCTCGAGACGCTGATCTGGAGGCAACACGGTTGTTTCAGTGTCGACCGCGAGGGAACCGATCTGACCGCATTTCGCTTTTCAGTCGATGTGCTGGCGAACACATCGAGCCCGCTCGTGATTTTTCCCGAGGGCGATGTCTATCATCTCAACGAGCGGGTGACGCCGTTTCGCGACGGGGTGGGGGGCGTGGCTCATGCGGCGGTCAAGCAAGGGCGCCGGCCAGTGGCTTGCGTGCCATGCGCCTTGAAGTACGAGTACATTCGAGATCCCTCGCCCGAACTACGGCAGGTGATGTCGCGGCTCGAAGCCCGGCACGGGCTGAGCGTGGGCCTGTCGCTACCGCTCGAAGAGCGCATTCACCGGTTTGCATCGCACATGCTGGCCCTCAAGGAGCGGCAATACCTGGGCGTGGCGAGTAGTGGTCGCCTGAACGCTCGGTTCGAGCACCTGGCCGATCGGGTGCTGGCCAAGCTGGAAGCCGAGTACACCCTGATTCCGCGCGACGCGACGGTACCCGAGCGAGTAAAAGAGATTCGCAAGGCGGTGATTGCGCGGCAGCGCGAGCTGGTCACGGACGATCCCCAGCATGGCGCGCTGGCGGCGCAGATGGAAGACCTGTTCTTTGCCGTCCAACTGTTTAGTTATTATGGTTCCGACCCTACCGACTATGTGGCGCAGCGCCCCACCGTCGAGCGTTTGGCTGAAACCATCGACAAGTTCGAGGAAGATTTTCTGGGTGCCAAAACCGCCACGGTGCGGGGCCTGCGCCGGGGCCTGGTCGAATTTGGCGAGCCGCTGTTAATAACTCAGGCGGTTCCACGCCGCGCGGCGCGCGAGCTGCCGCAACAACTCGAACGCCGGGTGCAGGCGCTCTTGGATCACCAGGCTCTGTCTCAAGTGGCTCTGCCCAGCGTGGGGCAGCGCGACGACACATCGACCAACCTGGTCAGCCCGCTGACTGTACCTTAGTCCGAATTCTTCATGAGCGTTCTGCTGCGGAACCGAAGGTGTCGCATCGGCTGCGTCAAACCGCAATCGCCCCTGGCTCGCGTATTCACCAATACGCCCCAGAGCACCGGCAAAGCCAGGGGCACACAGAGGGCGGTTTGCCTGGCAGCCACAACACCTTCGATTCGTCGCGACGAGGTTCATGAACAATCCGGGCTTAACGGGCAGCGCTGCGCGCAGCGGCGCAGGGACCAACACCAATGGAAGCGATAGGTGCGGCGTGAGCCCCTGGACCAGTTGGTGTTATCACTACGGCGTGGGAATGACGCTGCTCATGGGCAGCTTGGTCGTGCTGAGCCGCTTGGGGGTCCTGTCGGGCGATGCTCCGGCGCGGCGTGTGGCCTGGACCCTGGTGGCCGGGTGCGTGCTATTCGCATCGGTTCATGCGGCGTGGATCGCACTGGCCAGCCCATGATATCCGTTCCGCGGGCAATGACCGTCGACGACCCCGGATTGATCTGTTGCCAGCTCGGTGTGCGCTGTCTCTGGTGTGAAACGCACTGGGTGAATGCATCGCAGTGATCGCGAGTACCAGGCAACGCCAACCGTTGTCAAAGGATCGACATGCACGGACTCGAACTGCACCTGGCCGACTGGACCGCGATCGGCTGCTATTTGTCCGTCGTGATGGCGGTGGGCATGTGGGCCGGTCGGTTTACCAAGACCACCCAAGATTATTTTTTCGCCGGGCAACGGTTTAGCTGGTGGTTGGCCGCGGTGTCGTGCGTGGCCACGTTGGTGGGTTCCTACAGCTTCCAGCAATATTCCGAGACCGGGTTCAAGTATGGCTTCTGTTCCATGATGCCGTACACCAACGAGTGGTTTGTCTTGCCGTTGTTCCTGCTGGGTTGGTTGCCGTTGATCTATTACAGCAGGGTGCGAAGTGTGCCCGAGTATTTCGAACGGCGCTTCGATCGCCGCACGCGCCTGGCCGAGTTATGCACGATGTTGGTGTATTTGGTGGTGTATATCGCGGTCAACTTGTTGACCATCGGCTTGTTGTTCGACGGGCTGTACCCGTTGGCCGGAGTGGTCGAGTCGCTGTTGACTCGGCTGGTACCACCGGCCGCCGGCTATGTCTGGGTAGTGTCTCCCCAAGTCAGTGTGGCAATTTGGGCGGGGCTGTTGGCACTAGTGACCGGCATCTACATGCACTCGGGTGGTCAGAACACCGTCATGCTGACCGACCTGTTGCAGGGCGGATTCTTGCTGGTCGTGGGTTTGGTGGTGGTTGTGGTGGGCTTGGTACACCTGGGAGGTTGGGAGCCGTTTTGGGCTGGTCTGCCGCAGGCCAATCGTTGGCCTCTGGCTCCCTTCAATCACCCGCCAGGCCTGAACGCCGTGGGCGATTTCTGGAGTGATGGGATCGCAGGCACGTTTGCTTTTTACATGATCAACCAAGGGATCATGATGCGCTTCCTTTCGGTACGCAGCGTGCGCGAGGCGCGCCTGGCGATGGTCGTGGTGGTGCTGTTGTTGATGCCCCTCGCGGCCATTGCAGTGTCGGGGGCGGGTTGGATCGGCCGCAGCATGGTCTCGCGAGGTGAGATAGCGGCCACGCCACCTGGTGAACAATCGGTTTCAGTGGGACCAAGTCGGGCGTGCGAAGGAGCTATCACCGCGACCGAACCGACGGGGAATTCGGGCACCATAGTGAACACCGCCAACGAGGTCGACGACGCCACGGCCAAGCGAATTTTTCTGCTAGTCGCTCGGCGGTTGTTCAACCTGCCCGGCAGTTATGGGCTGGTGCTGGCCGCGGTGATCGCGGCCTTGCTAAGCACGCTCGACACCTACGTCACGGCGGTCAGCGGCATTGCGGTGAACGACATCTGGCGCAAAGTGAAGCCGGGACAGCCCGACGGCTACTATTTGCGGGCGGCGCGCTGGACCGCGGCGGCGGCCACCGTGGCGGGGTTCTTGTTGGTACCGTTATTTGGCAAGTTCGACTCGATCTATCAGGCGTTGTCGTTCGCCACGTCGGCGCTCAATCCGCCCTTGATCGTGGTGATTTGCCTGGGCATGTGCTGGCGGAAATTCAGCGCCCGAGCCGCGTTCTGGACGATGGTGATTGGCGACCTGGCGATGGTCGCCTCGGTGGCCAGGCCGGCTCTGGTGCTGCCATTCGGTCACGGCACGCTACCCGACAATGGGTTTCCATACCTGCGAGCGCTATTTGGCCTGGTGGCCTCGGCCCTGGTGGCCTCGGTGGTACAGGCCCTGGACGTTTCACCCCGGCTTCAGCAGACTCACCGCCGGGCTGCGGCGTGGGCGGTTTTCTTGGCCTCGCTGGCGGCCGTGTTCGCTCTGGCGCCGGCGATCAACACGAACGGCGGGGGCAATCTTGGTTCGCCGCCGGGCCGGTCGATTCCGTGGGCAGTGACCATCATCGCGGCCGCCGGAGCGGCCGGCTGGTTGATAGGGCGCTGGGATACGGCACCCAGGCATAACCCAACATCGGGCCTGGACCTGACCACGCTGGATGCCGCGAGGCGGCATTACAAGGGTGGGCCCCCCAGCCAGCGCGGCGTGGGCAACTCGGTTTACCTGCCGTTACGAGTACCCTCGAACACGGCGCCGGTCTGGCGTGCAGCGACGGTCGCGGCCGATGCGCTGGGTTTGGCCGATGGCGATGGGCTGAACTACGTGCGGCTGCCGGCCGCAGAGCTAGCCCGGCTCGAAGCCGCGCCGGGAGACTTGGTTTACGTGACCGACGCGCGTTGGTGGCTGGGTGGATTTCGTTCCATCCATACTCGGCTGGGGCCCGTGGCCGAAGAGTCGGACTCACTGTGGGCCACGCACTGGGTGGTGGAACACGGCCACCTGCTAGGCGAGCGACCGGTGCGCGTGGAAAAGATCATGTAGCGCCGCGCGATCGCAGTGCCGTCGATCATGGGGATCGTTTGCGCGCGAAACGAGGTGTCTGGTCGCGCGTTTCCGCGCGGACGTCGCCGGTAGAATTGCCGCGCGCCGCGTGGCGACCGGCGGCGCCTTGCTCGCGATGCGACAATCTGAAGCGGCCAGGATAGGGGTTCGCACGACCGGGGTTTACAGCACAGCGCTAATGGGGAACGACTGCGGTGAGACGACATTCCACCGGCCGGGCGACGCGCGATCGGCCGGCTGGGGTTGCACGGTCGAAGTCGCCCCGGGCGGCAAATGCCGGGGCGGCGGACAATGCTTGCCTGGGGCGGAGCCTTTCGGGTATGTTGCCCCCCAGACCGAAGGACCCTGGTCGCCGCGTGAGTGTCGAACGCCCCGTTCGCATGCTCGTGTTGGCTTTGCCGTGCGAGGCGTTGCCTCGTTAGGAGAATGAGATGGACCTCCGAGAATCGATGACCACGGGCGTGCTTGTGGAGTTCGTGGCTCCCACCGGCTTGGTGGTCGGCCAAGTGGTGTTGGCCCCCTGGCGAGGGCGGACGCTGCCTGCCGTGGGCGAGCGGTTTTCTTGCACGGTACCGGCGGCTGGCTCGCGACTAGAGGCACGCCGGCTGAGTGGCGCGGTGCGAGAGCGCTCGCTCGAACTGCAGCAAGACGACCAGGGTCGGCCGTGCGTTTGGGCGCGGCTCGAAGTGGCGGTCGGTGCGCTGGCGTTGGACGCGACGTCACGTCATCGGGCGAGGGCTGCCCGGCCTGGGCTCGAACCGGGTCAGTGGTTTTCGTCGAACTAGTGCTTTGTCACACCAAGAATTTGGGGTGACGAAGCACGACCGCCCAACACGTAAGTGGTTGGGCGGCAACACATACAAGAGTGCTCCGCGAATTCGCTCAATTCCAAGATCAAACTGTGACGGAGCACTAGCCCCATAGCGCCGCGATGGGCGCTCCCTCGGGCAGCACCGGCACGGGGCGCCCCAGCGGGTCGTGAAACACGTGCGTGGTATCGATCTCTAGGAAGTGATAGATCGTGGCCAGCACGTCGCCAGGCGAATAGGGGTGCGTAACGGGCCGCAGGCCACGCTGGTCGGTGGCGCCGATCACCTGGCCCATTCGCATGCCTCCGCCGGCAAACAGCACCGAAAATGCCCCGGGCCAGTGGTCACGCCCCGCGCGGGCGTTGATGGTGGGCGTGCGTCCAAACTCGCCCGACACCAACAGGAGTACTTGGCGATCGAGGCCACGCTCTTGAATCTCGCAAACGAGCGCGGCCAGCGCGCGATCGACAGGTGGCAGCGAGGTGTTTTTCAGCGTGGTGAAGTTGTCAACGTGGGTGTCCCACTCGCCGCCGGCCAAGACCGTGACAAACGTGGCTCCCGCCTCGACCAATCGGCGCGCCAACAGGCAGCGCTGCCCGGCCGAGGTACGGCCGTAGCGTTCGCGCACGGCCGGTGTCTCGCGCTCAATTGCAAACGCCTGCTGCACATGGCTGGCCGAAACCAGCTCGAACGCGGCACTGGAAAACTGGTCGAGGCCTCCGGCCTGTCCGTGGCGATCGAGGCCGGCACGTAGCCGATCGAGGTCTCGCCGCAACCCTGCCCGATCGGCTAGCCGGTTGGCGTCGATGCCGGCGGGCGAGCAAAGATTCTTCACCGCGAAATCGTCGGCGTTGGGGTCGCTGTCCGTGGTCAACGGGTTGTAGGCTGGCCCCAAATAGGCTGCGGCGCCGAGCAACTGCCGACGAGGAATGCTGACATAGGCAGGCATGCCTGGCAGGTTGGCCCCCCGCAGCCGCGCGGCGACCGCCCCGCAGTACGGATTCACGTTCGACGTAGTGGCAGGCGGCGGTTGATGCCCGGTGACCATCCAGTGCGAGGCGGGCAGGTGACTCGCATCGCCGTGGGCCACCGAGCGCACGATGGCCAGCCGATCCAGCACGCCGGCCAGGTGCGGCAAGTGTTCGCAGACCACCACGCCCGGTTGCCGCGTGGCGATGGGTCCGAACTCGCCGCGAATCTCGGTGGGGGCACCGGGCTTCATGTCGAAGGTGTCGAGGTGGCTGGGCCCGCCCCCCAGAAACACGTGGATCACCGAGGTAGGCGGTGCCTGTCCCGTGGTCGGTGACGCGCCAGCCCGCGCGCGCCAGAGATCGGCCAAGTTCAAACCGCCCCACCCCAGGGCGCCCACTTGCAGCACGGCCCGCCGCGAAACCGGCCGCGCGCGACCAGGCAGGTTTTCCCAGAATGTGAGCATCGGCAGGTACGCCAGAGTTACCGATTCGACCGGCCACGTTCTCGATGGTCGTCAGCCTACACTGCGGGGGTCCGGCACGGCAATCAGAAACCCGCCCTGCCATCGTCGGCGTTGGTCGGCAGTGACCGCAAATAGTCCGGGCGGTATGCAGCCGGCCAACGGTTTGTCGGTTCGTGGCCTTTCTAGCGCGAGGTGATGCGTAGGTAATAGCCGTCGGGATCGGCCACACGAAAATCGGTCAAACCCCACGAGCGCCGGCCCACCGGCGTGAGGATCGTCTTGGGGGCTGTCTGTTGCACGTGTTGGAAGCAGGCCTCGACATCGTCGACTTCCAGCACGAGTTCGACCCCCAGGCCACGGCGCGCCGTAGACAATTCCGGGTTGAAGTAGTGACGCGCCCCCAGCCCGGCCGCGGGGCCCAGTCCCAAGGTGACCGTTCCACGGGTCACCGGCAGGTAGCTCGCGTCGCCCGACTGCCGAGAAAACCCCAACACCGAGGTGTAGAACGCGGCCGACCGTTCGACATCGTCGACAAATAGTTCCAGGCGCAGGCTCATTTCCTGGTCGACGGCTGGCGCCGCCGCGGCAGTCCGTGTTGTGGCGACCAGCAGCACGGTGACTGCCACTAGTAGTGGGATTGCCGTTAGCGCTGCGATGGCCAGCAGCACTGTGGTTGCCGGTGTCGTCTGGATACCGCGCTTCGCAGCAAAATTGGCACGCATGGCAATACTCCCGAGTTTTGGTCCATTAGCGACGCGCGGCCCCAAGTCCGTTACGTGGGGCCAAGACATCTACCGGATGGGTAGGCGATGCTGTCGATGCCGGTGTGTCGTGTCGAAGTGTCGGGTTCGGGGTTACCGGACTTACAACCACAACCGATCTGTCACCGGGTGCTACATGCTGCGCCCCAGCGCGACGGCCACTTTGCGGCACAGCGCCATGGTTTCCGCGAATTGCTGGAAGTTCAGCGATTGGTAGCCGTCGCTCTTGGCGCGTTCCGGGTCGGGGTGTACTTCGAGCAGCAGGCCATCGGCGCCGGCCGCGATGCTGGCGGCCGACATTTGCGGCACCAGGTAAGTGTGCCCTGTACCGTGGCTGGGATCGACAACCACCGGCAGGTGGGTCTTGGTGTGCAGGTAGGGGACCGTGGCCAATGGCAGCGTGAACCGCGTGTGCCCTTCAAACGTGCGAATACCCCGTTCGCAAAGCATGACGTTGGCGTTGCCTCCGTCGAGAATGTACTCGGCCGCCAACAGCAATTCCTCGATCGTGGCGCTGGGGCCGCGTTTCAACACAGTCGGCAATCGCGAGCGGCCCACCGCCTCGAGCAGGCGATAGTTCTGCATGTTTCGCGCGCCAATCTGCATCACGTCGACATACTTTTCCATCAACGGCAGATCCTCAACGGCCATCACCTCGGTGACCACCGCCAGGCCGGTGGCATCGCGGGCCGCGGCCAGCAGCTTCAAGCCGTCTTCCTTCATTCCCTGAAAACTGTAGGGGCTGGTGCGCGGCTTGAACGCGCCGCCACGCAGCGCCGTAGCGCCCGCGGCCTTGACTGCTTGGGCGGTCGACAGAATCTGGGCCTCGCTCTCGACGGAGCAAGGGCCGGCGATCACGGCCACGCGCGGTCCGCCGATGACCAGACTGCCGGCGTGAATTACCGTCGGTTCGGACTTCAGTTCGCGGCTGGCCACTTTGTACGGCGCCAGGATGGGAAGCACTTCGGCCACGCCTGGCCCACTTTCCAAGGCATCCTTGAATTCCTGTCGTTCGCTACCGATGGCCGCGATCACGGTCCGTTCGGTGCCGATCAACACGTGGGCCTTCAGGCCCAGACTCTCTACGCGCTCGACCATATGGTCGATTTCAGTTTGGCTGACGCCCTTTTTCATCACGACGATCACGGTCGGGGTCTCCTGGAAAATGGGTTGTGCCACGAACGGCGGTTACGTGCCTGGGAAAGCCTGGGGCCACCACGCTCTCGAAATCACTCGGCGACAGTTTCGCGCCATCCAACAAAAAACCCCGCGGGGTTTTTGCCGCGGGGTGCTGGCTGCTGCCACGAGCGAGGCGATTAC
>CAYSXM010000034.1:0-13799 GCA_964434905.1 uncultured Pirellulales bacterium
AAACCAAAGCCGTTCGACGAAAAGCCGCCTAGATATTTCTGCGGGTCTACTTAGCTAGCGTTGAAAAATGCCACGTTGGCATGTTTCAACCTCGCCAAGTGCGGAGCACAGCACCGCCCAGGTCGGCGGCCGACGGGATGACAACGCGGCAGAGACCCAACCGAGCTGGCGGTGACAGGTTCTGGAGCGTGGGTGGCAGACCGCAACGGCGCCGTGCAAGTAGAATGGCAGCCTGTGTGGTTCCTGGGCTTTTTTGTGGAGTGTCCGCCATGGCGACCATGGTATCGGCCGTGACCCGGCCCGATCTGCCGCCGTTCTCCATGTCGGCCAGGTTCCGGCACGAGGTGAGCTACTTCATGGGCATCCCGGGCGAACGCGGCGTGCCGAAGTTGGGGGCCGGGGAATACTGGATTCATCGGGCCGACGCCGAGCGCTGGCTCGAGGACGGGGTGTTTTACCTGCTGTCGCCTTTGGATACGGCGAAGCAGACCGAAATCGAACTAAGCGAAGAACAGCAAGCGCTGTTGGAATGGCTCGTGGCCCACGGCGTGGAGCACGTGCGGCTGTCGTAGCGCGACGGGCGCGGTGGTTGCTGGGGCCGGCAAAAACTCTGGATGCCACTGGCTTTGCCAGTGCTCTGATCCTCGCCATGCTGTTTGCAGTTCCCTGGGGCGCCTTGGGCGTACGGTTGCAGCGACGAACGTGTTGCGGCAGACGCGACACGTTCGGTTCCGTCGCAGTAGGCTCATGAAGATTTCGGGCAGAGTTACCGATCGTGGCGCGGCACGTGGTTGGCATCGCGCGCAGCGCATTGCGCGATCAATCGTTGGCGCGGCGCGCGCGAGCATTTTTTTCTGCCGCGTCAAGAATTGTTATTGCACAAAAAAATAAAATGCTTACGATACGAAGTTGTTGGGTGTCTGGCCTCGAACGTGTTTGATGCGACGTGCGATGCATCGAGTGCCGTTACGGTGCTCGTGGTTGTCGGCCGCGAACAGAGTTTCGAGCGTGGTGCCCGACGGTTGGCGGCCCTGGCGGGCTGTTGATTGTTTGCCGCGAGAGTGGATTTCAAGGAAGAACACGCGGCTGCCGAACTGCTGGTGAAGTTTTTTCATCCGGCGGTTTCGACGGTCGAGTTGGTTCGGTCTGGTGGCGAAAACCTGCCGCGCTGTGATCCCAGCCCGGCATCGGCAAGGACTCGCCAAAATTTCTGGTTAGGAGGACTGACTGTGGCCAAGAAGAAGGCTGCTAAGAAGGCTGCTCCCAAGAAGGCTGCCAAGAAGAAGGGCAAGAAGAAGTAGTCACCCCTTAGGGGTGGTCCACTCGGCTATAGGCCTGGCATTGCTAGGCGGGTATGGCCGGACACTACTTCTGCCGGATTGCTAGGCCGCGTGCCCCCTGGGCACTGCGTCCGTCTGGCACGTCGGCTGTCACGCTGACGCCCGACGCAGACAACAACGAGAAAGAGACGCCAGGCCTGACCGGGTTTGGCGTCTCTGTTTTTTGCGCCCGACGTGCGGTGTTTTTTTGCGCCCGACGTGCGGTGTTTTTTTTTGCGCCCAGCGGGCGGTGTTTTTTTGCGCCGGGTGCCTCTGCCGGTTTTATCCGGCAGTGCTTTGCCGATCTCGTAGTCAGGTGTCGAATAACCACTCAGCCGAGAGCGGTGTAATCTGCGGCAAGTCAGGTTCCAGCATTGCTGAATCGGAATGATAAAACCGAGCACTCGACCATTTCCAGTCCACCGCGCCGGGTGCGAGTCCACGTCGAACCGGATTCAGATGCACATAGTCGATCGCCGCCAGAACGGTTGCCCCGCTCGTCAGATTTCGGTCGTAGCCCGGCCCCTCTTGCCAGAAGCGAAACGTGGTCACCCCAGGACGTTGATGGACTGTGAGCTTCTCCAACAGAGGAGATTTTCCTGCCACCAGCAATTGCTTGATCCGGAATGAAACCGGACGCTTGATGGCCTGCAATAGCCCGGCAATCGTCCCCGCGCCGGGCAGGGGAAAGACAATCAAATGGACGTGTTCCGGCATGAAGACGAACGCTGTCAACCGGTAGCCATGTTTGGCCAAGCCACGGCTGACGCTTTCGGCGAGCAACGTTCTCCATCGATCGTTGGTCAAGAGCGGCCAACGGTGATATCACGAGAACGTCAGTTCATGGCAATGGCCCGGATCGTGGTAATGCCGGATTCGCTTTCAACGGGATCGCCGCCGCCGCATGCCGAACACGATACCCCAACGGTTCCCGCCACGCCACATAGCAGCACTGCCGGATAAAACCGGCAGTGGCACCCGGTGTGCGCTCGTAGCAGTCCTGGGCCTCACGGCTCGTCAACGGATCGGGCAACCTTCCCCCACTTTCGAAAACCCCAAATGGGCTAGGCCCTCCGGCTGACGCTCGGATAGAGGAAGGGAAACTCCGATGAAACCATTGACAAGCAACGAGCTTTCATAGAGGTCTGCTAGAACCGCAGACCCCCGTCGAGCTCCAGCAGCCGGCCGTTGAAATAGTCGTTCCGCACGATGAACTCGATCGCCAGGCCGAACTCTTCCAGCGTGCCGTACCGGCCCACGGGCGTCCGCTCGCGAATGCGTTCCAAGAACAAGGGCGGAATCGCCTGGGTCATGCTGGTCTCGACGAACCCTGGCGCCAAACCCGCCACGCGAATGCGATGCACCGCCAGCTCTTGCGACCAGGTGACCGTCAGCGCGGCCAGCGCCGCCTTGGTTGCCGCGTAGGCCGATTGGCCAGGGTTCCCTGCCCGCGAAATCGACGACACGTTCACTATCAGCCCGGGCCGCTTTCGCGTGATCATCGACTCGGCCACTTCGCGGGCCATCAGGAATGGTCCGGTCAGGTTGCTGGCCAGGGTTTCGTTCCAGTCGGCCAGGCTGTGCTTTTTCAGGCGTTTGCCCAACTTGGAGACGAGTGCCTGGTCGCGCAGCACCGCCGCGTTGTTCACCAACACGTCGATGCCCGCGGATTGCCGATCGATGTGCCGCACCGCTTCGATCGCCTGGTCTTCCCGGCCCACATCGGCCAGGCGCGCGGCGATGCTCCCCCGCGCAGTGTTGTGGCTAGGCAGGGTGTTGTCGCTAGGCAGACTGGGACCCTGGAATTGCGCCAGCGTCGCCTCGAGCGCCGCGGCGTCGCGATCGACCAGCCAGACCTGGGCACCGAGCGCCAGCAGGTGCCCGGCCATGGCGCGGCCAATGCCCGAGGCGCCGCCGGTGATCACGATGGTGGTTTGGGCCGGGTTCACGGCAGGGTTGTTCCCGCGTTGTTGGCGCGCACCGCGACCGCGCCGCAGGGGAAAGCTACGCGCACTTTTGCAAGCGCTCGAGGATGGCCACCAGATCGGCGATCGATTCGACCTCGATGGCGTCTTCCACCGGCACGTGGGTGCCAAACTGTTTTTGAATTTCTGCCATCAGGGCGACGTGGCCCAGCGAATCCCAACCGGGAATGTCGCCAGGCCCCGTGCTGTCGGTCAGTTCCGACAGGTCGCACTTGAACAACTCGGCCATCAATCGCCGCAAGCGGTCGCGCGTTTCGTCTGCCATCGGCCTAAAGTTCGCGAGAAAAGGGAGGGAAGGGTGGTTTCGCCCGGCGAGGGCTTTCGATTAACCCGGATTATTCATGAACTTCGGTTCCGCAGCAGAAGACCCATGGATAAATCGGGGTTAGGCATCGGTCCGCAGCACCCAGCGGGTGAGCCGCGAAGCGAGCGGGATGCCGTCCCATGGTACCTCAAAATGGTTTCCCTCGCCCGGCTGTGGAAACCGGCATGCCCCGCGGCGTGCTGCCTCGGTCGAGAACCATTCGGCATCGGGTGGGCTCAGCACGGTTATAACGGTTTGCACGTTGGCCGGAATGGCCGCCAGTACCGTTTCCCAACTGGTGAACGGCAGCACTTCCAAGAACCGGTTGGCACACACAATGCGCCCCACTGGTTGCTCGACCACCGCCACGCTCCACTGGGTTTCTTCGTCGTGGCGCAGCTCGCCGCCGGCCAGCAGCACCCGGGCGCGGTCGAGCTGGATTTGATAGGTTTCGGAAAAATCGAGCGGGTGCCGTCGAAATGCCAAAGCCTGCCGGGCGAAGGCCGCGGTGAAGCGTTCCAAAAACCCCTCGACTTGTGGAGTGCCGCGCGCTCCCTTGACGAACAGCCGCTGTGGCGAGCTACAGGCCAACTGGTCGAAGTACACCACGTCGACGGCCAACCGATTGATCACGGCGTCGCTGGCTAGCGCGGGATCGACCACTGCCAGGCTCACACGCGGACCCATGGCAATATCGTCGCATTCCCAATGTGCAGGCAAGGCCCGAATGCTGTCGATGGCCTCGGCGCCACCCCAGGCGATGCGTACCTGGGCGCGTTGGCTCATCAGTTCGTGTGCCGAGCGCGCCTGGCGGTCGAAAAACACGAGCGCCGTCTCCTGGGCCATGGCCCGACCGGCCGGCGAGCTGTCGGCCAACAGCGCCAACAACGGCGAGAGCAGGTCGTCTTGCCGGGCGCTGAGACGCAGCAGATTCACGTTGCCCAAGAGCGCGCTCACTGCCCAGGAAAAGAACCCCAGCAAGGGGACATTGCCGGCGATCCAGTGGCAGACCAGCCCGCGGGGCATCAGCCGCAGGCTTTTGCGGTGTGCCACGCTGACAAACTGTTCGAGTGCTAGGGGGTGGGGCAACTCGCGGGCCAGGGTCTCTTCCAAGTGTGAAGTACGCAAGAACGCCGTGAGAAAGGCCAACCCCGCAGCGGCCATGGCCGGAGGCAAGGTGGCGCGGCGCTCTAGAATGACGTCCGACAGCCGGCCCAGTGCCGTTAGCCGCTGGCTGAACGACGGTCGATCATCGGCCTGGAACCGCGCTTCGAGCGAGGCGACAACCGCCTCGAGCGATTGGCCACGCAGTTCGATTGGAAATGCGACTTCAACCCCGTCCGACATCGCTGCATCCTCGTACTTCGGAGCGGGGGGCCCGGCCGATGAAAGTGAAGGCGCGGCCGCGCCGGCCGCAGGGGCAACCATCCTCGCATTCCAAGCGGCCCAAATCCTCGGTCAACACACTGTGATTCGGCGCCGACAGCGGCAGGCAATTGACCAACTGCAGCAACCCCACCTGCCCCACCGGGGTAAGGTCCATGGTGTCGGCATGGCGCAGTAGCACCTCGGCCCAATAGGGCGCGTGTTTCCGCCCGGCCGTGCAGTCGGGATACAACAGCCCCACCTGTTCGACCGCGCCGTAGAAATCGATGACTTGTCGGGGGTCGAGACCCCAGGGAGCGGCCACCTGGCGATTGAAGGTTTCCTTGTCGACCGCCTGGTCGATCAATCGCTTCCAGCCGCCGCTGTGCAAGAGCACGCTGTCGGCATGCAACGGTGCGGGGGGGCGATAGCCGGCTGCGGCCAGTTCTTGGTGCAACTGGTACAGAATGTACGTGAAGCCGTAACCGGCCAGCGGCTGGTCTCCGATTTTTTTGAGCGCCGCGGTCAAGGCCGGGAAATCGATGACGAGTGTGCCGGCTTCTTCTCGAGCGACAAAGAAAAACTCGCTGGCCAAGGGTGCCAGGCTGAGAATGGCCGCCCCCCGCGCGCTCATCGAGGCGGTGCCGCGCACCGTGCTTTCCAGATCGAAGACCAGGTACGGGCGGCGCTTCCCCCCCAGGAAATCGGTCCAGATCTTGTTGGCCGAAAGCGTTTGCCGTTTGCGTGTTTCCTTGTCGACAAAGACCACGCTCGACTGCCCACTGGTGGTGGCCGAGCTTTTCACGCTCATCACTTCGGCGGTGGTGCTCAGCAGCGAAAATTCCTTGAACACCGTGACGGGCAGGAACGGGAAATCCTCGACCCGAGTGCGTGGCCCCGCCGGGCGATGCCAGTTGGCGACGAAGCGGCCATACGGGGCGCAGCGCGCGGCATGGTGCTCGACCAGCGCGGTCAATTGTTGGCTCAAGAACGCGGCTTTGTCAGCCGGCGCCAAGCCATAGGCGGGGGTGTCTGCCAGGAACATGCGCTACCGTATTTCTCGCAAGACAAATTCCGCGTCGCCGGGCGATAGCCGGCGACGCTGGAGCTTGGCATTGGCCGTCATGGGAAACGCGCGGACCTCGAAAAACCGCTGGGGAACCTTGCTGGGCGGCAACCGTCCCCGCAGCGCGCTTTGCAATTCTTTCCGCGACACAGGCTCGCGCAGCTTGAGATAGGCCGCGGCGATCATCCCCCGTTGTTCGTCGCGCAACCCGGCCACCGCCGACAGCTCGACCGGGGGCAACTGGTTCAATACCCGCTCGATCTCTAGCGGGGCCACCTTCTCGCCCCCCACGTTGAAAATATCGTCGTGCCGGCCGGTGATGAAAATATAGCCTCGATCGAGCCGGGCGATATCGCCAGAAATCAAGAATCCTTCGGCCGTGAAGGCCTGCCTGGTCAAATCTTCGTCGTGGAGATAGCCCGGCGTGATATTCGGCCCGCGCACCACCAGCATCCCCTCTTCCCCCTCGGGCAACGCCGCGTGCGTTTGCGGGTCGACTACGCGCACCTCGACCCCCGCCATGGGTCGCCCACACGTCGGCTCGAAAAACCGCGGGTCGTCCTCGCGGAGGTACGAAATGCGCGGCGCCGCCTCGGTCATGCCATAGTTGTTAAAAAACATGGCCCGCGGGAAAATCTGCTTCACGACGTCGAACCGGGCGCGGTCCATGGCCGCCCCCGCCGAACACAGCACACGCACCGATGGCATCGACAGCGGGCTCAGCCCGTGCAGCGTGGCCAGAGCGAAATAGGTGCTGGGCACGCCACAGAACGTTTCCAGTTGTTCGTCGTTGACCACTTTGGCAAACGCCAGCGGGTTGCGAAACTCGCGAAACAAACGCACTCGCCCCCCGACCAGCAGCAAGCAGCAGACCTGCGACAACAGGCCATAGCTATAGTGCAACGGCAGTGCCACGGCGGCCGAGGGGTGGGCCGCGTAGTTCAGATAGTCGGACACCGTGCGGCAAGCGTGTAGCAGCCCGGCCTGCGTGATGACAACCCCCTTGGGGAAGCCGCTGGTGCCCGAGGTAAACAACACCATCGCCGGTTGGTCGGCCCGGGCCCAGTTGCCCGGCGCGGCACCTTGGGGTTGCGCTGGCGCGAGCGGATCGAGCACATCGACGGCTTGGGCTTTCTGCTTCAAGAAGGCCACGTCGGCGGCGGGCGCGTCGGGGTTGAAGGGAATCGGCGTATTGCCGCTGGCCATGAGGCCCAGTAACTGCACCACGAACTCGACCCGGTTCGGCGCGGCCAACAGCACGAACCGCCCTTGGCCATAGCGCTGGCGAAATTCGCCCGCCGCTTGCCAGACCAGCGTGGCCAGTTCGTGGTAGCTCAGCCACGGTCCGCCGTCCGACAAGGCCGGCGCCGTGCCACGATTCCAACCCATCGCGTCGATCAGCGTATCGCTCATGGCTCACCAGGCTGCGTGGTCGCGTGAACGATTAGCCGCTCAAGGTCCGCAGGCCCCAGCTTCAGCGGGTTGGTGCGCAGGCAGGTGTCGGCGGCCATGTGGGCCAGCAGCGATTGCCGCTCGTGCGCGTTGGCCAGCACCTCGCCGAGCCGCGCTACCTGGCAGCGGGGCAGTGCCCGACGCACAATGGGCGCCACGCGAGCGGCCAAATCGCCGGTCGAGGCGCACCCCAAACGGTGCGCCAATCGAGCCAGGGCCGGCGCTTCGGCATTGGCCCTCAGGCCAGCCAACAGGCCCAGCGCATTGGCTTCGGCATGTGCGAAACCGAAGCCCGCCAGGCAGTGCGCCCAGGCGTGTACCACGCCGACCGAGCAGTGCGAGGCGGCCAGGCCAGCCAGGTAGCTGGCCTCAAGCAAGTGTTCCAAGCGATGGCCCCCTGGCGGATCGTCAAAGTGTTCCAACACCAAGGCCAAGCTGGCCGCGGCGAATTCCCGGGCCAGATCGTGCGGCACCAGCGAGACAAACGCCTCGATGCCATGGCTCAGCGTATCGCACAACAGCCGGGCCAACGACGCCTCGTCCAGGGCTTCCAGAAACTGCGCGTCGAGCACTACGCGGTCGGCCAGAAATCGCTCGTCGACCACCGGCACCTTCTGCCCGTCTGAACTATAGACGGCCACCGTGGCGGCCTCGGCCCCCGTGGCACACGTGCTGGGGACCAGCCACATTTCCGGTCGCGGTGGCGGCGGTGCGTCGACTTCGGCCAATGAACCTGGCAGTTGTCCCAGCGAGTCGAGCCAGGCCAGCCGGGCCCAATCCAATACCGAGCCACCCCCCAGGGCGATCAATCGTGAAGGGGGCTGCGCACGCAGGAAGGCGGCCCCCAGGGCGATCATGGCGCGCGTCGGTTCACCGGCCGGCTTGACGCAGGTTCGCACCTGGCCAGCCGCTACGCCGCGCTTGGAGCAGGCAGCGTCGAAGGCCGCGCGCACCGCGGGGTGCGCCGAGATGAACAATACGGTGCCCTGGCCCTGCCCGGCGTGATCGCTCAGCGCGTCGACCACCACGCGCAACGATCCGCGGCCAAAGGTCACGGCAGGCGGCTGTCGCAGCGTGGGAAATGAAAATTTGAGTTTAGCCATCGTCAGCCCGAGTGCTCCGGCGCAGTCACCCCCGACGTGCATCGGCAGAGGAACCGGCATACGATTTACAAACGACGATCTACGCGCTTCGCTCCGCCGCCACCATCTCCTTGTCGCCACTGCGCGGCGTGCGTCGCCAGGTGACCGGCTGCCAATCGAACACCCCGCAGACCACCCCCCAGGCCAAACCCAGGTGCCCCAACACGAAATAAAACGGCACACCTCCTAAAGCGGTTCGCCGAAACGGCACGACGGCTGCTCCGATCGCTGCCAGCACATAGAACACCACCTGGGCCCCCCATGCCAGGCAGTAAACCTGGCCCCAGGGTGCCAGCACCAGGCTGGTAACAAGCCAGCCCACCAGCAGGGCCGGATCGCACAGGCGGAGCAGCTTGTGTGAGACATATTGCCAGCATTCGATGGGCTGCACCAGCCGTGGCGTTTCCCACCTTTTAAGCACTTGGGCCGCGCCGGCCGAAAGCCGCACGCGCCGCACCCATTCGGCCCGGGCGGTGGGGGTGCCGTTTTCCGTGGCCGTGGCCAGGGGCTCGAACACCACGCGAAAACCTCGGCGGATCACGCGCATGGTGGTTACGAAGTCGTCGAGAATGGTGTCTTCAGGCAGCGCGGTGAACAGTTCGCGGCGGACCACGTACATTCCGCCGTCGACCCCCATCAGCGAACCCAACCGCGACTCGGCGGCTTGCAGCCGGCGCTCCAACACGTAATACAACCGCTCACCGTACTCGAAGTTGGCCTCTTGGCTGGCCAGCCGTACGTCGCCGCTGACTGCGCCCACGCGGGGGTCGGCCAGTCGCGCTACCAGCCGCGAAAGTGCGTCGGGCGCGAACATCACGTTGGCATCGCACAAGCACAACACCTGGCCCGTGGCGGTGGCGGCCGCGGCGTTCAGGGCGGCGGTTTTTCCGCGGCGACCGGCACTCGTCCAGAGCCGCACCCCGCGGGCCGCGAACTGTTCGACGATGGCCACGGTCTGGTCGGTGGAACCGTCGTCGACGACCAGAATCTCCAGCCGGTCGTGGGGATATTCCAGTGCCAGGGCGTTGCGCAGCTTGGCTTCGATGACCAGGGCTTCGTTGTGCGCGGGAATGACCAGTGTCACGCGGGGCGCGTGCTCTTCGACCACCGGCACGCCGGCCCCCCCGCGCGCTAGTCGTACCAATCGCGACAAAGCCAACGACACCACCAGGTAGCCCACATAGGAATAGACCAACAACCCCAGCGAGATCCAGAACAGTAGTTTTGCGGCCCCGATCGACAACATGTGCACAGCCCGACTATGGGGATCCTTCCAGGGGAGAATTCTCTAGCCGCACGGGGGTCCAGGTGACGAATCGCCGGCCCATTAAATAGGTCACCACGCCCCACCCGGCCGCCGCGTTCACCAAGCAAAAGTAGTAGGCGATATAGACGGGCTTCAGTCGGCGCCAGGCCGGCACTGCGTGCGCCGCAGCCAGCAGATAGAACGCCCCCTGGGCCCCTAGCGCCAGGCGATAGACGTTCGCCCCGTTCATGGCGACCAGCCCCAGGTTGCTGGCCAACAGGGCCAGCAAGAAAAATGGCACGCACCAGCGCAGCAGCTTGTGCCACCAGACTTGATAGGCGAACCAACCCACGCGCCACGGGGCCAGGGTGGCCGGCACGCGTAGCAACCCGCGCACGCTGCGATTGACAATGCGAATTTTGCGGCGAAATTCTCCTTGAAAAGTATCGGCGGCGTGCTCGTAGCACAGCGCTTGGGGATCGAACACTCCGCGAAAGCCCCGGGCGACTACCTGCAGCGGATTGACGAAATCGCTAATGTCGTCGTAGCGCAGCGGCTGGAACAATTCGCGTCGCAGCGCGTAGATGGCGCCATCGCCGCCGACGACGCCGCGAAACCGGCTCTCCCACACCTTGATGGCGGTCTCGTAGCGCCAATACAGGCTTTCCGAGACGGTGACCGTGGAGCCGTCCTCGGCCACGTAGCCTTGGAGCCCCACCACATAGCCCACCCGCGGGTCGGCAAAATGCCGCACCAGCTTGCGCAAGGCCTGGGGGTCGTACATCGAGTTGGCGTCGCTAAACACCAGGATCTCGCCCCGGGTTAAGGGAATGGACCGTGTCAGCCCCAGGCTCTTGCCGCAGCGCTGGTCTTGGCGCGCCAAGCGCACTCGGGCGTCGCCGCAGCCGCGCACCAGGTCGTCGGTGCCATCGTCCGAGGCATCGGAAACCACCAGCACGTCGAACAACTCGGGCGGATAATCGAGGGCCAAGGCATTGGCCAGTTTGGCGCCGATTACCCGGGCTTCGTTGTAGGCGCTGATGACCAGCGTGACCGGGGGGCAGTCGTTGCCCAGCACCGGCCGCCGGCCGGCCAGCT
The DNA here is from genome assembly GCA_964434905.1 of uncultured Pirellulales bacterium. Lineage (GTDB taxonomy): Bacteria > Planctomycetota > Planctomycetia > Pirellulales > CAYNRE01 > CAYSXM01. The sequence continues at coordinate 10,978 of CAYSXM010000034.1, forward strand.
TCGCAAGCAACAGCAAACTGGCCGGATAGCCGAAATAGACGGCCGCCACGGCCGCCAAGGAAACCCAGAAGATGATTGCCAGAGCCAGCATGAAAACCAGTGCTTTATTGTTTCGCGCGCCGCCGTGCGTGACCCACCAGGGCGGGCTACGACTTGTCCAAATACAACTGGTGCCACACTTCAAAGGTCAGTAGCGCCAGAATATGTTCCGAGTGGTCTGCCCGTTCGGCGTAGTGATCGTCGATCAGCCGCCACACGGCGTCGGGGGAAAAATAGCCGCGCCGCGTGAGCCGCTCGCGCGACAGCAGGTCTTCCAGCAGCGGGCGCAGGCTGCCGCGAAACCAACGGCTGATGGGCGTGCCGAACCCGCGCTTCTTGCGATCTAGCGTGCCGGTGGGCAGCCGATCGCTCATCGCCTGGCGAAACACGTGCTTCAGCCCGCGCCACCCCTTTAGTTTTAGGTCGCCGGGAATGCGCGCGGCTAGCTCGATCAGGCGATAGTCCAACAGCGGCACCCGGGCTTCGAGCGAGACGGCCATGCTCATCTTGTCGGTGAAGGCCAACAGGCTGTCGACCAACGACGTTTTCAGGTCGGCATACATCATGCGGTTGAGCGGGTCGTCGCTGGGCGCCGCGTCGAAATAGTCGGCCACCTGACAGGGGCGATACGCGCCCACCCGCGCCGCCAGGCCGGGGCTCAGCAGGGCCGCGATCTGGGATGTACGGAAAATTCCCACATGCGCCTGATAGCGTTCGGCGTCGGGCTCGTCGACGTGATCCAGAAAGCCGCGCGCGTAGCGAAACAATTGCTTCACGCCGCTCCCTCGATCGACGGGCAGGCGCCCCGCCAGGGGTCGCACCAGCAGGCGATCGATTGGCCCTGGCACATGGCCGTACCACCGTTTCAAGCGGGGGCCCAAGTAGCGCCGGTAACCGGCGAAAATCTCATCTCCCCCCACGCCCGACAAAATGACCGTGACCGATTCGCGAGCCAGCTTGCTGACCAGGTAGGTGACCAAGAACGAGGTATCGGTGATCGGTTCATCGAGCTGCCGCACCAGCGGGAACAGCAGTTCGGCCACGTTGGGTTCCACGACGATTTCATGATGATCGGTGTGGAAAGCCTGGGCGGTTTCCGCGGCCAGCGACAGTTCGCTGTGGAAGGCGTCGGCCCCGCCAAAACCGATGGAATAGGTCGACACCCGGCCCACGCCGAGTCGGCGCATCGTGGCCACGATGCTCGAGGAATCGACCCCACCCGACAGGAACGCCCCCAGCGGCACGTCGCTCATCAGTTGGCGGCGCACGGCGTCGTCGACCAGCGCGCGCAGCTCTTCGCAACAGGCCTGCTCGGTGCGCTGCTCGGTGGGAAACGTCAGATCCCAATAGCATTCCTCGCGCACGGCCCCCTGCTCCATGACCAGCCGCGTGGCGGCGGGCAATTTGCGCACGCCGGCAAACATGGTGCGGGGCGCGGGCACATAGCCCAAGGTCAGGAACTCGATCAGGGCCCGCTCGTCGAGCGCGGCCTCGATGCCTGGCACCGTCAGCAAGGCCTTGATTTCCGAGGCCCACACCAGCCGCCGACCGTCGTCGAAGACGTACAGCGGTTTCACCCCCACGTGGTCGCGCGCCAGCAATAGCCGGCGGCGCCGCGCGTCCCAAATGCTGAAGGTGAACATGCCGTGTAGGTGCCGCGGCAGATCGTCGCCCCACGCTTCATAGCCGTGTACCAACACCTCGGTGTCGGAGCGGGTGCGAAACACGTGTCCGGCGATTTCCAACTCGCGGCGCAGCTCGGGGTAATTGAAGATCTCGCCGTTGTAGACCACGCACACCTGGCCGTCTTCGTTGAAGATCGGCTGGTGTCCCCCTCCCAGATCGACGATCGACAGCCGGCGCATGCCCATGCCGAACGAACCGTCGATGTGCAGGCCCTGGTCGTCGGGGCCACGATGCACGATGGCCGCGCACATGCCGGCCAACAGCTCGGTGGAGACCGGTCGCTGGCTATCTCGTTCGTAAATACCGACGATGCCGCACATGCTGCTGGGATGATTTCGCTAGGAACTCGCTAGGAACACCGTGGGACCGAGCCCGACTACCGGGCCGGTTTCACGTTTTGGCCGCGCGCACCGTGCGCCCGGCCCGTTCGATCGTGCGTTGGCAAATGGCCTCGAACTGTCGCGCCACTCGTTCGGCGGAAAAATGCTCTTCCACCAACCGCCGCGCGGTGGTGCCCAATTGCACGCGCGTGGTAGCATCGGCCAGTAGCTGAACCACCGCTCGGGCGAAACTGGCCGCGTCGTCGGCCAGGACCAGGTCGTTCCCCGACGTGACCTGCAACCCCTCGGCCCCCAGGCTGGTGCTGACAATCGCTCGGGCCAGCCCCATCGCCTCGAAGATCTTGATCCGCGTTCCACCCCCGATGCGAAGCGGCACCACGACGACTGCGGCGCTGGCCACCAGGGGCCTGACGTCGGGCACCGTGCCCGAAACTTGCACCCCCGCCTCTTCGGCCAGCCGGCGGATGGCCGGGGGCGGGTTGCGGCCCACGATCTCGAACGTGGCCTGGGGCCGATCGCGGCGCACCAGCGGCCAGATTTCGCGCAGGAAATATTCCATGCCGTCCTGGTTGGGCAGCCAATCCATCGAGCCAACAAACACCACGCGCTCGGGCTGCTCGGCGGCGATCCCGGGTCGAAAATATTCCAGGTCGACGGCCGTATCGATGGCCTCGACATGTTGCCAGCCGTAGTCGCGTTCGAAGATTTTCTGATCGCGCTGGCTCACGGCGACGACGCCATCGAAGGCGGCACCGG
>CAYSXM010000035.1:0-13693 GCA_964434905.1 uncultured Pirellulales bacterium
CCTTGGCGGTTTGCAGCCGCGGTCGAACCCGTTGTCATCGATCCACCCAACCCGGCCCTGGCCACCGCCGGCGATTTAATCGCTGTCACGGTCACGGTTCCCTCGGCCGCCGCCGCGCCGAACCTGCTGAAATTGGTAGGCATTTCGCTGGCCGGCCGCGAACTGTCAACCACCTACGTAGCCCGCAAGGAATAGCGCGGCGGCGACCCGGGCGCTAGCGCTCGACCAAGCAGCCCGTGACGAACGTTCCCCAAACACCATGCAGCGATCGCACACCCATTCGACCCGACAGGAGAGTTACCTTGAAACGCATGACTCCCGCGACCGTGACCATTGGCGTCGTGGCGGTGCTGGTGGGCCTTTCGGCCGCCTATGCCGCGCGCCGTTACTTCGAGCAACAGATTGTGCCGCCGACGGGTGTCGAGTTGGTGGTTCCGACCATCAATCTGCCGCCCTATGCCCGCATTCGTGAACAGGACCTGACCACGATTCGCGTGCCGGCGGGCCGGGTGCCGGCCGGGGCGTTGACCAATTCCTCGCAAGCGATTCATCGCCTCGTCAAGCAGACGGTAATGGCCGGCGAACCGATCCGCGACGAGCATCTGTACGAAGTTGGCAAGTCGCCTACGTTGTCCGAGCAGTTGCCCCCGGGACATCGCGCCGTTTCGATCAATGTCGACGCGCGCAACGCACTCGACGGCGTGCTCGTGCCTGAATCGCTAGTCGATATCTCGCTGACCGTGGAAGGCGAACACCCCGAGCTGGCCGGTGTGGCCACGCTGACGCTGATGCGTCGCATCAAGGTACTGGCCACCAACCGCGACCGGTTCAAGACGGAAGAGCGGGTCGGATCGCCCTTGCGATCGATCACCGTGGCCGTGAATTCTGAACAGGCCAACAAACTGATCTTGGCTCAACGTTACGGACTGCTCAGTGTCACCTTGCGAAGCGAATTGGATAGCCAATTGGCTGCGGATGAAGCGGTGGGCGACGACTTGGTGAATCCACACGATCTGTTGGGATTGGGGCCTGCCGGATTGGTGCAAAGCCAGATCTGGCGTGGCACGGGACAGGAAGTGGTGAACTTCCACGATCGCGAAATTCGCGAGGCGGCCGCCGCCACCGCGGCCAGTCGCCACGGCTCGCCTCCCGCCACGCCGGCTGCCGCGAGCGCTCCGACCGCGAGCGAAGAAACCCTGCCGCGTAGCGCCGCACTCACTGGCGGCGCCACCGCCGGCTAGCAGCCCGTTCGTGAATTCGACGCGCCGGCTAGCGTCGGCAGACATGCCGCGCCCGGTCTGCCGGCCGAGAACGCCGCCAGGCGACTCGGCGGCCGGGGCGCCATGGTTTGCCATACGGGTCGAAGTTCTTGGTGTCTGAAGGGGTCCACCCTATGATCGCACAGCCAGTTTGTCGACCACCGTTGCGGCCCGCGCGCCGTGGGGTGTTCACGGTGGCACTGCTCTTGGTATTGGCGGTAGCCATACTGCTGGCAGCCACCTCGCTGTACTGGGCCCAGTTGGTGTTCGTGCAGCGCAGCTTCCAAGCCCGTGCCGATCTGATGGCCGTGGCGGGTGCGCCCCTGCTGCTCGAGCCTGCGGCTTTGGCAGACGCCAGCACGGTGGTCCATCGGGTTGCCGTGGGCACGTCCTCGGCACAGGCCGAAGTACACCTGGTGCGCGAAGAGAACAACACGTTTGCCCCGCCGCGCCTGCGACTGGGCGTGGCCGACGTGGTGGTAACCGCTGGTCGATTGGCCGATGCACACCTGTCGCGGCAAGCGACCGGATTCCAGCCCGCCGCATTGATTCCGTCGACCTCGGAGTTGAACGCACTCCGGGTGCGCGTGGCCAGCACCACGGGGCGCGCCAACCCCCTGGGACGCTGGTTTGGCTCACTCGTGGCGCGGTTGCCCGCGCAGGTCACGGCCGAAGCGTGTGCATCGCTGGACAATTTGGTGGTCGGATTTCGACCAACGGCGCGGGCGAATGCACCGGTGGTGCCCGTGGCGATCGATGCCGATGCCTGGTCGCGCGGCCGCACCCAAGACCTCGATCGCAACGGCGTCAACGAAATCGAACTGCGATTGAAATCATCGCAAGCCGGCGCCACCGCGGCCAACGCGGCGGTGGTGTCGTTCGCGGGTCAACTGGCCTGGAACAGGGCGCTGGCACAAGTGAAGACCGGCGTGGCACACATTGATCTGCCGACCTTGGCCCCCGGGCTCGGTCCCGCCACACTGGGTCATCCGCTGCTGGTTAAGGGGACCAGTCAGGTAGCGCAGTCGTTGACACAGCAATTGGCCACCGCACTGGGCGAACTGGCGGTAGACCCTACGGCTGCCAGAGTGTTTCCCCTGTACGACGCACGCCGCTCCAGCGCTTCGCAACTGGCGCTGGTGGGGTTTGTAGGCGGGCGCATCGAGCGCGTTGCACAACAGGCCGGACGATTGGTCGTGCGCGTGGAACCCGCGTATGTGATCCACTTTACGGCGTGGACCAGTTCGGCGAACGATCCCCTGGGGCCGGACGCAAACCGCTATGTGTTCCGCGTCGGTTTGGCACGCTAGGCGATTCCACGGCGAGCGCCGGCCGGAGTGCTGGCGTGCAGCGCGCCGAGCGGGGGACCTGGCCTACATAACTGGCAAGATTTAGCCCCCCCTTGAGTCACGGGGGGTCGAAACCATCGGCGGTGCTGTTGCCGCCGCACCACGCGCGCTGGTTCGGGTGGACAATCGGCAGCAATGCGTCGGACACCGGTTGTATCGATTGTGTGCAGGATCGGGGTGGCGCGGTCGCGTAGTCGTTTCAATCGTCACGGCCGGCCGCACGTTCGAGCGGCTGTTAGCTGCCACTCGCTGGGTCTGGGGCGCACGCTCGACCGGGCACGCCGATTGCTCTGTGGTCTCTCAGCACCCAAGCCGTCTCTCGCTTGCCAGGAGTTTCGTCCTTATGAGTTTGAGCCTGTTTCGCCCGCGCAGTGCTCCATTGGATCCGGTGATCGTAACGTCGACTTCGCCAGCGGCGATCGAGCCGACCGGAGCCGAATTCCAGCAACTGAAAACGCAACTACACCGAGAGTTGATCGAGGCCTTGGACCTCTCGCGCATTGCCGCATGGGATGAAGCCCGACTGCGGCAACACCTGCGCGAGATGGCAGCCACGCTCCTGGCCGAGAAACCCGAATTGGCCGCCCGGGTGCAGGTCGCCCCGCTGATTGAGGAGCTGATGGCCGAATCGTTCGGGCTGGGCCCGCTCGAGCCGTATCTGCACGACGACCAGGTTTCCGACATTCTAGTCAATGGTCCGCACGAGGTGTATGTCGAGCGCGCCGGACGATTGCACCCCACGTCGACGGTGTTTGCCGACGATGCGCACCTGATGCAGATTATTCAGCGGGTAGTGGCGCGCGTGGGCCGGCGCATCGACGAGTTGTCGCCGATGGTCGATGCACGGCTTCCCGACGGTTCGCGGGTGAACGCGATCATTCCACCGCTGGCCCTGAATGGCCCGGTGCTGTCGATTCGCCGGTTTGGCCGCGTGCCGCTAGAAGTCAACGAACTCGAGGCGCAGGGCTCGATCGCCCCGGCCATGACGGCATTCCTGAAGGCCGCGGTCGAGGGTCGGATCAACCTGCTCATCAGTGGCGGAGCCGGCGCGGGGAAGACCACGCTGTTGGCCGCACTGGCTCGCTTTATTCCCGAGGGCCAGCGTCTGGTGACCATCGAGGACTCGGCCGAATTGCAATTGCGTCGTCGTCACGTGGTGCGGCTGGAAACTCGGCCCGCAACTGCCGAAGGAACCGGCGAGGTAACCCAGCGCGAGATGGTGCGCAACAGCCTGCGGATGCGGCCCGACCGCATTCTGTTGGGCGAAGTGCGGGGTGCCGAGGCTCTGGATATGTTGCAAGCCATGAACACGGGTCATGAAGGTTCCATGACCACCATTCATGCCAACGATGCGGTCGATGCCCTGGCCCGACTCGAGGTCATGGTCAGCATGGCCGGCTTCGAGCTACCCCTGGCCGTGGTGCAACGCTACATCGCTTCCGCGATCACGCTCGTGGTTCACCTGGCACGCCTGCCGGGGGGCGCCCGCCGCGTGATGCGGGTGGTCGAGATCGATCGCCTGGCCGGGGGCGAGTTCCAACTTCGTGAGTTGTTCGGGTTCCGGCCCACCGGGGTCGATGCCGATGGTCGCGCCCGAGGCGCCTTTTACGCCACTGGAGAAACGCCGCGGTTGCTCGCACGACTGGACGAACAAGGCGTGGCGTACGATCGCCAATGGTTTACCGCTGGTCAAATCGCCACGGGGAACTAGGCCACCTGTCGAAACGCGTGTGGGGTCGTCGCCGGTTGAAAGTGGGTCGAGGAGCTTGCCATGAGTTTGTCGGTCTTGGTTACCTTACTGTTCGTGGCAGTGTCGCTGGCAGCGCTGGCCGTGGGGCTGGTCGTGCGCGATCTGCTGGCCTCGCGCGGCACTGGCCAGCCGAGCGCACTAGACGAGTTTGTCGATCTGCCACCGCGACGCCATGTTCACAACCCCATCGACCGGTGGTTCTACGACCTGATCGACGAGGCCGGGCGTCCTTGCTCGCCGGCGACGTTACTCTCGCTGGTGGCTGGCGGCGCTTTGGTAGGGGCGGTCGCGGGTCTGGTCGCCGTAGAACACCTGCCAGCCGCGGTGTTCGGCCTGGCATGCGGGGCTGGTTTGCCCATCGCTGGGTTGTGGGTATTGCGGGCTCGCCGGCTGGCCACCATGCGCCGCCACCTGAGTGACACCTTGGAACTGTTGGCCGACGGCGTGCGGGCGGGCCAGAGCCTGGAACAGGCCGCTGAACTAGTGGCTCGCCAGGGAGTTGAACCGTTGGCCAGCGAGTTCGCGCACTGTGCCGCGCAATTGCGGTTGGGCCAATCGGCCGTGGCCGTGCTCGAACGCATGGTGCTCCGTGTGCCTTTGCCCGAGTTCAAAATGTTTGCGGTCGCCACGACCGTGCATCGCCAAACCGGTGGCAAATTGGCCCTGTTGATCGACCGCATGGCACTCGCGGCTCGTGAGCGCCACAACCTGCGTGGCCACGTGCAGGCGGTGACCGCCGGTAGCCGATTGTCTGCCGTGGGATTGCTAGGAGCCACCGCGGTGGCCGTGGCGCTACTGGCCGCAATGCAACCGGAATACCTCGACGTGTTTGTGAGCCACCCCTGGGGGCAACCGCTGGTGGCCATGGCCGCGGGGTTGCAGATCGCGGGCATCTTGTGGGTTAGCCGCATTCTCAAAGTCGACATCTAGCAGCAAGGCCGATCGTACCCGATCGCTGGTCGGGCAAGTCCGTTTCACATTCGCCGCGTGCCGCCCGTTCGTCACCACCAGACCACGCTCTTTAAGCGAGAACCGCTCCCGATGAACTACGAACCGACCGCGACCGACCAGCTTACGGCCACCAGCTTTACCGCGCCGGCGGTGCCCCAGGCTGCCGACACGCACACGCCGTGGCTGCCGGTCGGCTTGGTATTTGCCCTGAGCGCGACCGGGGTTTGGCTGGTGGCGCGACGTTGGTTGCGGCAAACGGAATCTCCTCTTGAGCGTGCGCGGGGGCAAGAACCTGTGCCGGCTGGCGAGGCCGATCCGCGGGGCTGGTTTGGCGGTTGGACCGACGCCTTGGCGTCGCAGATTCCCGAGTCGCGGCAAGAGTCTCGCGATTTCCGCAAGTTGCTGCGCGGGGCGGGGCTGTACGCGCCGCAAGCCTTGGCTTCGATCTATGCCTTGCGATTCGTGTTGCTGTTCCTGCCCGTGGTCGCGACGGGGCTGGCGGCCGTACTGGCCCCCAGTGAACATTCGCTGAGCATCCTGGTGTGTGGCGGACTGGTTTCCGCCAGCATGTCGGCAGCGCCGCGGCTATTCGTGTTTTTCCGTCGCCGGGCGCGACAGGAAAAAATCCGCCGGGGGCTGCCCGACGCGCTCGACATGCTGGGCATGTGCATCGGAGGGGGCCTGGGCGTGCAACACAGTTTGGAGCAGGTGGCACGCCAACTCGACCATCATCCCGAGCTGGCCCAAGAGCTACGCATTCTCGGCAAGCAGGCCGGCGTGGGGGGACTAGAAACCGCGCTGGCAGATTTCACCGCTCGCGTCGACATTGCCGAGGCACGGCACCTGGGTTCCGTGCTGACGCGCAACCAGCGGCTGGGCGTGCAGTTGGCGGGCTCGCTGTTGACCCACGCCGATCAACTGCGCACCGCGCGCAGGCAACAAGCCACGCTGGTGGCGAACCGGGCACCTGTCAAGCTGATCTTTCCGTTGATGTTCTGCTTTGCACCCGCCGCGATCATCTTGTTGTGTGCCCCGGCGATGATCGAGCTCAAGGAGTTCTTGGCTCCCACGGCAGGGCAAAGCGTGATCTCGGGGCAGGCCGGTTCCGGCATCGGAGCTGCGAGTATTGTCACCACGCTCGACGTGCTGGGCGATGATTTGGCGCAATAATTGCCGCGACTTCCCGCGTGTTGGCAACGGGAACCGCGCCTTGCTCGGCCGCCTGGGCTAAAGCGGCATGATCGCGCTCGGTCTGATCGGCATAGGAAGCGGCAAAAACCGCCAGGGCCGCGTCCATGGCGTTGCCGCGACCTAGATAGCCGGCGATTGCCGCCGCATCGCCGCTCTTGGCATGAGCCAAAGCCAAAGCCCGCCCACACAGCCCACAATAGGCCAGGAACGGTCTGCGGCGTGACGTTCGCGGATCGAATCGCGCACTGCCCTTCATGTCACGCAACTGGCGCACATAGAACGGCGTACCCTGCACTTCGCCCCAGCCCAAGAAAATGTCTGGCGCGCCTTGAATCGCTCGTTGGCCGGCCACTACCCGCTGGCCAGCATTGCCATACAGCGACCTGCCCAGCCAGGGCTCGCCAACCGCCGGCTCGGCCTGTTTTACCTGGAGGAACAAGGGGTCGTCTGCCCCATTGCCTTCGAGATAGATGACCCAGCAATGACGTCCCACGCTTCCCACCCCGACGACCTTGCGGGCCACGTCGACCAGATGGTAGCGGGCCAGCAACGCGCGACGGTCGTCGGTGAGCGATGTTCCGTAGTCGAATAGAAATGCTTGCAGCGCGTCGCCAATTGGCATGTCGCCCAGGGCTCGCGCCTCGCGCACGACCAATGGCGGCAGTTCTCGGATGCGGTGTTCGTCGTCGACCAATTCGGTCATTGTCTCCAGCACTTGTAAATTGGTGCGCTTGCGGGCTTTGGCCAGCACCCGAACGGCAAGATCGCGCGCCCCGCCCGACAGCGAGTCGAGCACGTCTTGCTCGTCGAGTTGGCAGTACCACAGGTCGAGAAAGCGCAGGTCGGCATAGGCGTCCATCCAGCACCGATAGGCCCGTGCCGTGGTTTGCACAGCCTCTTCACTGCCCGCGGCATCGCACCCTAGAAATCGCGCGCACACCGCGACGCTGGCCGCCAGACGTTTCAGGTCCCACTCCCAGGGCCCTGGCAGCGTTTCGTCGAAATCGTTGATGCCGAACACCAGCCGCCGTTCGGCCGAAGCGAACGCGCCGAAATTCAAGAGGTGCATGTCGCCACACAGTTGCACCAAGATGCCTGTCGTAGGCGTGCGGGCCAGATCGGCCGCCATCACCCGCGCCGCGCCACGCAGGAAGGTCAGTGGCGAGGCCAGCATTCGCTCGTAGCGAATAGGTAACAACTGCGGCCAGCGGGAACGGTCCTGTTCGCGAAGCAATTCGATCGGGCAGCGCCGTGTGTCGCTTGGCAGATACTCGGCATGCGCCGCGCGAGGCACTTGTTTGCGCAACTGCTTGCCGTGTGCGCGGCGCGCCGCCGACGGTTCTGGGTAGCCACCTCGCCCCGCCGCTTCCTGGTCGTGGGGGCTTGCTGTCGTGGTGCGCGCCGCGCGATGCTCATCCATACTAACCCCATCTTTCCGGCGCGGTGAAGGCTTGCGCCGGGCTACGCCAGCTCTCCGGTGCCTAACGCTGCCACGGCCCGCACCAGTTCGGCGTCTTGTCGGGGAAACACGCTCCGCAAGTCCAGCAACAGGCGATCTTGCCGTACCCGCCCCACCACGGCGGGCGTGCCGCCGCGCAGCGCCGCCGCCAGACGATCGACACTGGCCGCGCGCGGGGAAAGCGCCACGCACCAGGTGGCCAGTTCTTGTGTCGGCACCGCGCCGCCGCCCAGATAGGTCACGTCGGGCACCGCCTCGGCACCGCCTAGAGCGCTACACGCCGACAGTTGCGGCGCCAATCGCTTGGCGCGCAGCTCGAGGTTTTCCTTCCCGGTGGTCAAGAATTGCAGCAGGGGAATCTCGCGCTCGGCGTCTTCCACCTGGCGATACAGCCGGAGCGTGGCCGCCAGCGCGGCCAATGTTAGTTTGTCGACCCGCAGTGCCCGCGCCAGTGGGTGCCGATCCAGCAACTCGACCAGCGACCGTCGCCCCACGGCGATGCCGCATTGGGGACCGCCCAACAGTTTGTCGCCCGAGAACAGCACCAGGTCGGCGCCGGAACGCACGCTGGCCGAGGCCACGGGTTCTTGGGATAGGCCATAGCGTTCGAAATCGACCAGCGCGCCCGAGCCAATGTCGTGAATCAGTGGCACGCCGCGCTCGCGAGCCAGCGCGACGAGTTCCGCCAGACTCGGCTTTTCTGCAAACCCCGCCACCACGAAGTTGCTGGGATGGACCACTAAAATGGCGCCGGTGGCCGCACCGATGGCCGCGACATAGTCGTCGAGCCGGGTCTTGTTGGTCGTGCCCACCTCGCGCAGCGTGCAGCCGCTGGCTGCCATCACGTCGGGCAGACGATAGCTGCCCCCGATCTCGATCAACTCGCCGCGCGAGACGATCGCCTCGCGCCCGCCACACACGGCGGCCAGAGCCAACAGGGTCGCCCCCGCGTTGTTGTTGACCACCAGCGCGGCTTCGGCGCCGGTCGCGGCGACCAGCAATGCCGCCGTGGCCTGGCCCCGGTGCGAGCGCTTGCCGGTGGTCAGATCGAGTTCGACGCTGGCATAGTTGCGCGCCGCGGCCACCATGGCTTCGACCGCCGCTTCGGCCAAGGGGGCCCGGCCCAATCCGGTGTGCAGTAGCACGCCCGTGGCATTGATCACGGGCCGCAGGCTGGGCACGTCGCGTTCGGCCAGGCGCCGCGCGATGCGTTCGGCCAGGTCGCCCACGCTGGGCAGGTTGTGCTCGTCGGCCACGGTCCGCACTTCGGCGCGCAGCTCATCAAGAATGGTGCGCACGCCCGCCACCACCACGTTGTGGCTCAAGCGTGCCGTGAGGCTCTTGAGCGCAGGATTTTCCAGCAAATCGTTTACCGAGGGAATTGCACGCAACAGATTTCCAGCCATGGCCAGGCATCTCGCTCCCAAAAAATGAAAAAAGCACTAATGAAAAACAGACTGCTGCCCGCGCGGCACGCTATGGGGCCGGTCGATTGGCCAACACACGCAATTCTCCCTGCCGCTGGGTCAGCCCCTGGCGATCGAGATACTCGCACCAGGGTACCGCAAACTTGCGCGTGGTGCCGAGCGCTTCTCGAATCTGGCTGACGGTCATGCCACCTTGTGCCAATCGCTCGACCATGAGCAACTTGCCCTGCGCCGCGTGCTGGAAATGCAGGTAAAAATCGGGGCCAATGGCCACTAGTTGCGCTTGGGCCACGGCCAACTTGACTAGCTGGGGAACCAACGCCTGATTCTTCGCCATCTGGCCCCGCACTTCGGCCAAGCCCGGCGGGGAAAACCCTGCCGCCAGGAATCGTGCCAGCACCTCGTCGTAAACCGCCTGCTCGTGCGGCTTCAGTTGGGTCGATCGGCCTGCCAGGCTCAAGCCCGCAGGGCCCGTCACCAACCGTCCGGCGGCCTGCATTCTAGCCAGCACCGCCCGGAGCAGCCGCTCATCGCCTACGAAGGCCAACTTCGACAGCAGCGTGGCAACCTCCATGGCCGATTCGAGAGGGCGCCGCTCGTGAATCCGCGCCAAGAGCTGTTCCACGCGCGCGAATTCCCCCTCGAGCGTCGTGCGGTGGACCCACGCGCTGCTGGCACCGGCCACTGCTAGCTCGACCACCTCGCCCCGGCCGACCAAAGTGTCGAATGTGGTTTGGGCCGCGTCGGGCTCCAAGCCCGCCAGCCGCGCTAGGTCGGTCAGTTGCCAGCCTCGCAGTCCGCGCAGGGCCACCACCGACGAGACCCTGGCAGCGGCATCGTCGGCGTCGAGCGCCGCTAGCTGGTCTAGCGTTCCGGCCGCGGGCCGCCTCAAGATCGTGGCTTCCGGGTCGAGCACGATGCCCCCACCCAGCGTGACCACCGGTGATTCCCCACGAATAACGAGCGCTTGCCGCCACGAAACGGCCACCGGCTGGCTGAGAAAAAGCTGCGCCAGGCACGTCGCCCCCGGTTCGAGCCGAGCGCCCTCGAGCAGCCGCACCGAAGCGAGCCACTCGGCCGTGCCCACGTGGCAACGCACTCGGGTGCGGTCCTTGAGCGGTCGTGGCGCACGCGCGGAGAGTTCGAGCCGCACGGAAAGCACCTTGCTAGGCGCCAGGTGACCCAGACTGGCCAGTTCGTGCCCGCGCTCGACCTCGCGATGATGCACCCCCGCCAGATTGATCGCCGCGCGCTGGCCCCGAGCGACGACGGACACCGCCCGATCGTGGTTTTGCAACCCCCGCACCCGCACGCGGCGCCCCCCGGGCTGCAGTTCCAATTCGTCGCCCTCCCGGCACTCTCCGCTGGTCACGCTCCCAGTCACCACGGTGCCAAATCCGGCCAAGGTAAACGTGCGGTCGATCGCCATGCGGAACGGCCCGGCCATGGTGCGCGTGGTGTGTTTGGCCGCGTGGGCGGCTGCCACGGCGAGCGCCGCGCGCAATTCATCGAGTCCGGCGCCGGTTTTGGCACTGGTAGAAACCAACGGAGCATCGGCCAGGAACGTGCCTTGGACCAGTTGCCGCACCTCGTCGCTCACCAGGGCTCGCCAGTCGGCGTCGGCCACATCGCACTTGGTCAGCGCAATGACCCCGGCCGACAGATTCAAACTGCGCAGGATATCGAGATGCTCGCGTGTCTGTGGCTTGACCGAGTCGTCGGCTGCCACGACCAGCAACGCCAGGTCGATGCCCGTGGCGCCAGCCAGCATGTTGCGCACAAACCGCTCGTGGCCCGGCACATCGACCACGCCCAGGCGAAACTCGCCTAGTTCCAATTCGGCAAAGCCCAGGTCGATGGTGATGCCGCGGCGTTTTTCCTCGGGCAGGCGATCGGTATCCACACCGGTCAGCGCACGCACCAAGGATGTCTTGCCATGGTCGATGTGGCCGGCAGTGCCCAGAATCAGGTCGATCGCCATGCCGCCATTGTAGCGATCCCGGAGCGAATCACTCTACTCGCAACCGCCGGGCAGCGCTCGCGTGTTCGCACACCTGGCCCACGTGCGCGCAACCTTGCCCCGCCGCGGCGAGGCGTTCCTGCACTTCGAGCAACCGCGATTCCGGCACGGCGAGCAACAGGCCACCCGAGGTTTGTGGATCGAACAGCGCGGCATAGGCCGCGGTCTTGCGCAGTGCTGCGTTCACTGACAGATCCTCCTGCGCTTGGCGATTGGCAGGCGCCAGAGTGCTTTCCAGCCCCTCGGCCAAGAGTTCTTCGCAGCCCGAGAGCAACGGCACCCGCTCCAACCACAGCGTGCCGGCCAATTGGCTGGCCCGCAACATTTCGAGCAAGTGCCCCGCCAGCCCGAACCCGGTGACGTCGGTCGAGGCAACCACACCCAGGGCCGTGGCGACCGCCGCCGCCGGACCATTGCTGACCAGCATCCACTGCTCGAGTTCTTCGTACCAGGCTGCCCGGCAGCGCCCGCGCATGTGCGCCGCCAGCAGCACGCCCACGCCCAATGGCTTGGTCAACACCAGCGCGTCGCCGGCGCGCAGGCCGGCCTTGGTGCGAGCCGGCAACGGGGCATCTCCGAATACGCTAAAACCAAGGGTCACCTGCGGTCCCTCGATCGTGTGGCCGCCCACCAGCGTGGCCCCCATCGTCGCAAACTCGCGCTGGGCCCCGGCCAGCAGGTCGTATAGCAGGGTTTCTTGTTGAGCATTGGCACCGGGAGGAATGGTGGCCACTGCCAACGCGGCCAAGGGCTGCGCGCCCATGGCAAACAGGTCGGCTGCCGAGTGCAGCGCCGCCACGCGACCGACCACATAGGGGTCGTCGACGAAGGCGGTGAAAAAATCGACCGTTGCGGCGACTGCTTGTCCCGCGCGAGGCAGGACAATCGCCGCGTCGTCAGGGCGATCGAGCCCCAACGCCACGCGCGGCATCGCTGGCAGGTCAAGTCGCGCTAGCACCTGGGCCAGCACTGCGCCGCCCACCTTGCCGCCACAGCCGGTGCAGCGCATGGCCTGGCTGGCATTTGCATCCGGCACCGTGGCACTTGGCGGTGCCGTCTGCCCCGCGGTCATGGTGTCGAGCTGTTGATACATGGCCATGAATCGCCGGTCGATGCGATCCTTCAACCGCCAGCACCAGCGCCCCGTGGCCGAGGCACCTTTGTAGCTGAGCACCGCCCGCCCATCGCCCAGCGCCAAAAGTGACAAGAATCCTCGCTGTGGATAAAACACCGCTCGCGGTTGCCCCGCCAACATGCGTTGCAGGTTGTGCCACAGTATCGGTCCTTGGCGCACCGCGTATACCCCGGCCTTGGGAACCGCCTGGCCCATCAGGCTGGCGCAATCGCCCACGGCAAACACCGGTTCACCCGCCACCGTTTGCAACGTGGCCTCAACCGCCAGGAAACCCGCCTCGTCGGTGGGTAAACCCAGCCGAGAAATCACCTCGGGCGGCGCGGCTCCCGTGGCCCACACCACCACATCGGCCGCCAGAAGCTCGCCGCTAGTCAACACCAGCCGGCCAGGCTCGCATTGCGCTACTGCGCTGCCTAGCCGCACGTCGACCCCGCGTCGCGCTAGCTCGCGCTCGACCCTGCGCAGCGTGCCCCTCGGCAAGCCCGGCAACAGCCGCTCGCCACGATCTACTAGCGACAGGTGCCACCCGCCACCGGCGCACCGCGCAGCCAACCGGCCCGGCAAGCACAGTGCAATTTCTACCCCGCCTGCGCCTCCGCCCACGACCGCCACGCGCAACGTGCGGTCGCCAGCGGCCCCGGGGGCATCGCCCCCCTGCGCCATGCGGGCACCCAGAATCGCCTGATCTAGCCGCGACAAAAAATCGCGCATCGGCTTAATGGGCACGTAGCCCGGGCACGGTGCGACCGACCACTTTTCGCTAGGTGGCTTGGGGCACGAACCCACCCCCACGCTGAGTACATCGAACGGCACGGCCGGTCGATCGTGCAGTTCGAGCACGCGGTCCGGCAGGTTCAAGCGGCTGACCTCGCCCACGATGAATCGCGCGCCAGCCACGGCGCACAGCCGCCGCAAGTCGATCTGCATTTGCTCTTCGGCATAGAGCCCTGCCAGCGTGCCTGGCAGCATCCCCGAATAGGTGGTTAAGGGGGCATCGGCGATGCAGGTCAGGCGGGTGTCGGCCAGCGGCGCGCGGCACCACTGCCGCAAGATATGAGCATGGGTATGGCCTGCCCCCAACAATACGATGTCGCGCGAGGGAAGACGATCTTTCATGATCACCGTCAGGCCCATGTCGCGGCAGGCGGCGAT
>CAYSXM010000036.1:0-13360 GCA_964434905.1 uncultured Pirellulales bacterium
GATCGAACTTGTGATCGTGGCAGCGCGCGCACTCCAGCGTTAGGCCCAGAAACGCGGTGCCGTTGGTGACCACGCGGTCGGCAATGTACGCCGTGCGAAATTCAGCCTCGATACTGCCACCTTCGTTGGTCTGACGATGCAGCCGGTTGAACGCCGTGGCCAGCCGCTGATCGTGGGTCGGCTGGGGCAACAGGTCGCCCGCCGTTTGCCAGAGAATGAATTGGTCGTAGGGTAAATTCTCGTTGAACGCACGAATGACCCAATCGCGCCAGGGCCAAACGTGCATCTCGCGATCGGCCTGGTATCCAAAGGTGTCGGCATAGCGGGCCACGTCGAGCCACTCGTTGGCCATCCGTTCGCCATAGGCCGACGAGGCCAGCAGGCGATCGGCCGCGCGCTCGTACGCCCGATCCGTGTCGTCGTCCAAAAACGCGTCGAGGTCCTCGATCGTGGGAGGCAAGCCCGTCAGGTCGAAGCTGGCGCGACGCAGCCAGGTCTCGCGGCTCGCTTCCGGCGCGGGCTGAAGGGGGCTGCCCGACAAGCCGGCTAGCACGAACGAATCGATCGCGTGGCGGACCCATCCCTGGGAGTCGACCGGCGCAGGAACCGGCACCGTCGCGGGCACGGGTACAAACGACCACAGCGTCTGGTATGCAGCGCCGCTGGCAATCCAGGCTTGCAAACGTTGCTGTTGGTCGGCAGTTAGTGGCTTGTGGGCCGCGGGGGGCGGCATCATCACTTCCGGATCGGTGGAAGTGATCCGCGCCACCAGCCCGCTGGCGGCCACGTCGCCGGGCACGATCGCGCCGTGTTCGACGGCCACCTCACGCAGATCCAGTCGCAGTTCTGCCTGCCGGGCGTGCTGGTCTGGCCCGTGACACGCGAAGCAGTGTTCCGAAAGAATCGGGCGGATATCGCGGTTGAAGATCAACGGCGCCGGTTCAGCCGAGCGCGCGGTTCCCATCAGCGGTAGGATGCAAACGACCGTGGTGGCGAGCAGAAGGCGCATCGCTGGCAAACCAGAGTGTGCAAAAAGAACGGTGCCAGGCAAACAACGGGGCGTCGCGGGGGTGTGCCGGCACCCGCCCGGCTGGAGGGGGTGCCCCGCAGAACTAGCGATTTCGGTGATGCCGCGCAGCGCCCCACCGCGCCTCATTGTAACTAAGGGCCGAGGGCAAAGCACGGCGGCGCCGGGCACCGAGCAGGCCAAGGTGGTGCTGACTCGCTCACATCTGGGTCGCGATCGCTCAGGTCCGAGCGATGAACGCCTGGGATTTTCGGGAGTATCGAATCCCGGTCGAGGCGCGGTCCCAGGTTGCCGCCTCGGATTTCCAGCCGGAGCCCTACCGGCAGTTGCTGGTGGTAGGTCCGCCGCGACGGGTCGCGGTTGGCGCCTTGCGTTTGGAATGTGATTTGCGTCTTCCATCCTGTGTGGCATGCGGGGCGGTGCCCATGCCGTTTGGTCAGGCGGGGGAGGTCGCTGACCAATTTGACGAGACACGTGAGGAAGATTCGTGGTGAATTGACGGGCAATTAAACGCCCTGGGAGTAAGACCAATGAATGCTCGTAAAGTGCTTGGCAGATGTGGATCGTGGCTGGTGGCCATGGCGGCGATGGCGGGGCTCGTGTTTGCGGCGGAGGAAGCCCAGAAGCCAGGCCAGATACCCTTAGGCATGGTGCTGATCGAGGAGGACGTGTGGTACCAGTTGGCCGACGAGCCGAACTACCACTTCCACCAGGCGCGGCTCGATTTTCTGCGCCACGACCCGCACCGCGCGAGCGTCGATGTGCAGAAAGCCAGCGCGATGATCAAGCTGGCCATTGGCTTGGCACAAGGCGAAGGCAAGAAGGAACTACGAGCGTCCGCCTATGAACTCACCCTGTTGGCAGAGGAATTGGAACATCGCAAGCCGGTGAAATTGACGGTTCTGAATCAGGCGTTCAGCCGGGCGCACTTGGCGCTCGCGCGATACAACCATGAAGCGGCCGAAATGCATCTCAAGGGAGGGCAGGCGGGCCGGGCAGGGGTCCACTTGCTCGCTGCGGCTCATGATCTGGGGCATGCCCAGGCCTGGGCCGGTGGCGAGTTGAGCGCGGGTGCAGCGGCCGAGGTGCTGACCGCGGAGGAGTTCGCACAAGAGTTGCTGGCTGGCAGTGACTTTGTGATGGAACAGGTATTGAAAAACCTGGCGGCCATCGCGCGCGAGGTCGAGGCTTTGCGGGCGTTGCAAGAGGTGGCCAAATGACCGGTGGGGTTACCGGCGGCGTGGAGCGACGGTGGGCAAAGCGGCGCGCCGCGCGATCCGTGCGATAGCGCCGGCGGAATTGCCCGCACGCCGGCGATCAGCGTTCCAGGTGCCAGCCGGTTTCGTCGGCCACCAGCGCGGTGTGCCCCTTGAACTGCTCGTAGACCTGGTGCATTTCTTCGATCGTGTTGAAGAAGCCCACGATGTGCGCGGCGCTGAACGATTGCCCAGCCGAGATCGGTTTGCCGAAAACTTCCTCGATCATCACGATGATGTTGCCCGGGCGTTGGCTGCACCAGGCCTCGTAGACGATCGACGGTTCGAGCGTCAACCCGGCCAGCCAAGGGCCTAGGGCGCCCGTCTGTTTGTCCTTCAGGTGATAGGCGCGAATGAAGTGGTCGGGCACGTGTTGCATGTCGCGGCGGTAACCGAATTTCAAGTCGGGGGGAAAGGGGGTAAAGAACTCGCTGGCGGGAATGCGTAGCCCCGCGGGGCCCGCCAGATAGCTGAGATACATTTCGCTAAAGGTGTCGCCCTGTTCGTGGCGCACACAGCCGGGGGTGTCGTTGCGGAGAAACATCTCGTCGGAATCGTTGACGGTGTCGATGCGGTCCATCAACAGGAAATAGCGCCGCCCTTGGGGAAACACGACCAGTTGCGTCCACTGCGATCCGGCCTGGCGTCCCGGCGCGCCGTACTCGTACTTGTAGGTGGTCCGCACGGCGACAAAATCGGCGCCACGGATGATGGTCGGCTGCACTGGTTTCATCTGGGGGCAGAGCTGCGGCCCTTCGATCATCCGCTTGCGATGGCTCGTGCCGTGCGCCAGGCGCGCGTAGTCACGGCGGCCGGGGTCGGTCTCGTTTTCGTACCAGGTATAGCGCCCCACGCCGTGGCCATCGGGCGCATGCACCTGCTGGCCATACGCGGCGTCGCTGCCGGCTTCCATCAGCCAATCGATGACCATCAGCCCATCGCCCACCTCGCGAAAACCGGTGGCCTTGTCGAGAAACGAACCTTTTTCAATGCCGGTCATCCACTGCTTGGGATGATTCTTGGCGATCACCGCTTGTAGTTGGTCGGTGTCGATCGTTATGGCGCGCTCGTCCTCGGTCGCTTGCGCGTGGGGTGTCGGGGCGGCGCCGGCCGTGGTGCTACTGGCGGGCTGTGCCTGGGCGCAGGTTGCCAGTGCGCCCAACCAACAACAGGCCCCCACGGCCGGAGTGAATCGTCGGGTGCGCATGGCGGCGGTCTCCTGACAGTGTCTGCATGGGTCGTGGCGTTGGTCGAGGCCGGCGATGTGCCAACCCATCGGGGGTGGTGCGTGGCCTGGCACGCAACTGCGTATTGTGCGGCCCAAATCGCTCGGCGTCTAGCGCGCCGGAGCCAGGCGGAAGATACCCTGGCCATCGGCGGCAACCGTGGTCAGATAGACCTCGCCCGCTTCGTCTTCACCGAACGATAGCACCGGCAAGCTGCGTGGCAGGGGAATCTCGCGATTGGCGGTGACCGTTTTCGACGAGGCGTCGTACCACAACGCCCACAGCCGGCCAGAGACATAGTCGGCATACAGATAGGCACCGGCCAGCTCGGGCACCTGCCGACCGCGATACACCACCCCGCCGGTGATCGACTTGCCCAGGTCGTGATGGTACTCCCAGATCGGTTCCATCAGGTCGGGGCGCGGTGGCGCGCCGTGGGGACCAAACGGGTGCAGCCCTTCGCGCAGGTTCCAACCGTAGTTCCCACCACGCGCCACCAGGTTGATCTCTTCCCAGGTGTCTTGGCCCACGTCGGCTGCCCACAACTGGCCTGTCGTGCGGTCGAAGGCCATCCGCCACACGTTGCGCAGCCCCAACGCCCAAATTTCCGGCTTGGCTGTGGGGTCGTCGCGAAAGGGGTTGTCGGCAGGAATCGCATAGGGGCGATCGGTGTCGCGGTGGTCGACGTCGATGCGCAAGATTTTTCCCAGCCAGGTGGAAAGGTTTTGGCCCTTGGCAAACGGATCGTTTCTGGCGCCACCATCGCCAATGGCGATGTAAAGATAACCATCGGGCCCAAAGGCCAAGGTGCCGCCGTCGTGGTTCCAAAATGGCTTGTCGATCACCAGCAAGATCTCGGCCGAACCGGGGTCGGCGCGTTGGGGATCGTCGGCGCTGGCCCGGTAGCGAGCGACGATGTTTTGATGCGGCACCTGGCGGTTGGTGTAATAGACAAACAGCTCGCCTGTTTGCGCATAGCGCGGATGAAACGCCAGGCCGAGCAGGCCCTCTTCGTTGGTTTTGTCGTCGTAAGCCACCAGCGATTGGATATCGAGAAACAACCCCGTGGGACCCGTCTCCGCACCTGCGGGAAGCACATGCACCACGCCTTGCTGGGTAGGGATGAACCGCCGACCGCTCTGGTCACCGGCATGGGTCACCAACATCGGTCGTAGCGGCACGACCACGCCCTCGGCGGTGGGCGATTGCCAGCCAGTCCAGGTCACGCCGGCCAACGCAGTTTCGATCGAAACCGTCAGTGGCCGCGTGTCGATTTCGGCAGCGCTTGACCAGGCCCCGGGCGCCAGCACCAAGGCCAGCGCGAGCAGGCGAACGATGGCCGCGTCTGGCATGCGTGGTTCCTCACATGGGGAAAGTGTGCGTGGCGGGATGGCCCGGCGCGTCGACCGCGCGCGGCTGGACTGGCGACTGCGGATCGAGCGGTTTTGCCCGGCGGTTTTAGCGGAAAGCGTCCCATCATGCCCTGCGGCCAGGCGGTTGACCAGTGCCACGGAGACCATACCCGGGCAAAGTAGTTTAGCGCGCGCCGACTGGCGGCCAGGTGGCCATGGTTTTCTGAATCGCCTCGGCCAACCCTGTTGGGCCTTGTGTTTGGGCCAGCCGCAGGGCCTCGCCGGCGGTGCGGTGCGCGTCGGCGGCGCGCCCGGCCGAATGCAGGCAAATAGCCAAGGTCGCCAGCAGCGCAGGCTGGCCGCGGTTGGTCTCGGCACAGGCCATTTCGGCCAGGGCCACCGCCTCGTCGGGGCGCCGCTGTGCCGGATCGGGATCGGTAGCCAGAATCTCGGCCAGGTTGTTGGCCGGCTCGGCCCAGCGGGGGCGCAGCGCCAACGCCCGGCGATAGTGCGCCACCGCCCTCTGGCGATCGCCCTGCAGCGCCCAAGCACAACCCAGCCCGAAATGTGCTTCGGCCCGGTCGGGTTGCAGTTGGATGACCGCGGACAGGTGTTCGATCGCGGACTCGACGTGGCCCTTGGTGATTTCGATGGCGGCCAAGTTCTCGTGCGAGGAAGTCAGCCTGGGTTCGAGTTCCAGCGCGCGGCGCAAGTTGGTTTCCGCCTCGGCGGTGCGCCCCAAGGCGCCGTACGCGGCGCCCAGGCTGTCGAACGCGGCCGCGCTGTGGGGGGCCAGTTGAAACGCCGATTGCGCCGCTTCCAATGCCGCTGGTGCCTGGCCCTGGGCCAATTTGAGTGAAGTCAAGCACCACAGCGGTTCGGGCGCCCGGGGGCGCACTCGAATGGCTTCCCGAAACCAGCGTTCGGCTTGTGCATCATCGCCCTGGTGGCGCGCTAGCCGGCCCAGGTTGATCAGCGTGCGATGGTCGGTGGGAGCGATGCGGTGCGCGGCGGCCAGGTGCTGGCCGGCAGCGGCCAGACGACCTTGTTCCTCGAGCCACGCGCCATAGTTATTGTGCGCCAGCCAGCAGTTGGGGTTCCTGATCAGCGTGTCTTGCCATAGCAATTCCATCTGGTCGAACAAACGGGCTCGCTGGTGCGTGAGTGTGCCCCAGAAACCCAGCAGCAGCACCGCCGCGACCGTGACCCAACGCGCACTGGGGGCCCGTGGCGCCCAGCGACCGAGCGCCAACACCATGCCGGCCGCCAAGGCGGGTAGCGCCGGATACTGCCAGTGGTCGGCCACCAAGGCATATTGCATGAACACCACGTTGAACCAGCCGAGCACGGGGCCGAGCATCAGAAAATAGGCGGTCAAGCACAGGGCCAGCCCGGTGCGTGCGCGGCGATCGCTGAACCAGGCCAGCGCCAGCAGGCATAACCCGGCCACGCTGGGCAGGTAAGCGCTGGCGCCCCACTCGGCAATCTGCCACCGCGGATAGACGAACGCGGTGGGCCAGGGAAAGGCCGCTTGCTTCAAGTCGAACCAGGCGATCCAACCCATCCGCGCGAAACGCTCGTTGGCGCCGGCGGCAAACCGGGGCCCCGACGCGTCGACCGCTTCGTAGACCACGGTGACAATCGACAGCACCAGCGCGGCGGCCACCAACGGAGCCAAAGCCACCCAGCGCTGGCGCAAAGGACGTAACCAATGGCCCGCCAGGGCCAGCAACAACGGCAAGGGGGCCACGGCCGTTTTGGCCAGCATGGCCAGCACGAAACAGAGCACTGCCCGACGATACGCCGCGCGATTGGACGTGGTCTCGTAGCGCAACCAGTGCCACACGGTCCACAGCGCCAGGTGCACCGACAGCAGGTTGCGCAACTGGCACATCCAAGCCACGGCGGGCGTGAGCACCGGGTGCAAGGCATACCACCCGGCGCCAACCCAAGCCCAGCGACGATCGAGCCGCGCGAGCAAGGCCCACAACAACAGCACGTTGCCGGCATGCAGCGCCAGGTTCAGCAGGTGATAGGCTGGGGTCCACAGGCCAAACACCTGTCGCAGCGCCCAGAAGGCCAGCATCGACAGCGGGTAATACTGCGCGGTGCGTACCGGCAGCACCAGTCGCCAGATGCCGTTAGGGTCGGCGAATTGTCGGACGTTGGCAAACTGGTCGCCGTCGTCCCATAGCAGCCCTCCGTCGAGTGCTGGATAGTAGACGACCACCAGCGACACCAACAGCGCCGCGCCCAGATACAGCTCGCGCGCAACGGGGCCTGCGCCAGGGCTGGCCTGCAGTGCGGTGTGGCCGGAGTGGGAATGCTGAGCGCACATGCCACACCATGGTAGCCCGACCAATCGCCTCCGGCACCCCGAACGATTCTAGCGAGCAGTCCGTCGAATTCATCAACGGGCTGCTGGGCCAGGGCCCCTTCGGGTAGACGATTTGCCAAACGGTTGACCGACCCGGGTCGGCGGTCGTAGGGTGTCTGATTCCGAATGATCCGGCGTGAATCCACAGGCGACGAACCAACACCAAGGTGGCCAGATGCGCATGTACTTGGCGGGCGAGTGGGTCGAACGCGACGAGTGGATTGCGGTCCAAAACCCGTACTCTGGCGAGGTGATCGATCGAGTACCGCGGGGCAGCGCCGCGGACATTGATATCGCCATCGGTCGGCTCGAAGTCGGGGCGCGGCACATGCGTGCGATGCCGGGCCGCGATCGATTTCTGATCTTGCGGCGCGCGGCCGAGCTGATGTCGCAGCACCAGGCAGAGTTGGCTCGATTGATTAGCTCGGAAGAGGGAAAGATATTGGTCGAGGGGCGCCTCGAAGCCGGCCGGTCGAGCGAGACGATGTTGTTGTCGGCCGAAGAGGCCAAGCGGCTTTCGGGCGAGGTGCTGCCGCTCGACGGAGCGCCCGGGGGGGCGGGCAAGCTTGGTTTCACGTTGCGCGTGCCGTGCGGAGTGGTGGCGGCCATCACGCCGTTCAACTTTCCCTTGAACCTGGTTTGTCACAAGGTCGGACCCGCGCTCGCGGCAGGAAACGCCGTGCTGGTGAAGCCCGCCAGCGACACGCCGTTGTCGGCGCTGCGGCTGGTGGAAATTCTGCTGGAAGCAGGCTTGCCTGCCGAGGCGATTGCCTGCGTGACGGGCCCAGGCGCCGCACTGGGCGACGCCATCTGTGGCGACCCGCGCGTGCGCAAAATCAGCTTTACAGGCAGCCGCGAGGTGGGAGAGCGGATTTGTCGCCGCGCCGGCTTGAAACGCGTGACGATGGAATTGGGTTCCAACAGCCCGCTGGTAGTGATGGCCGATGCCGACCTGGCGCAGGTTGCCGAGGCCACGGCGACCACCGGTTTTGCCAATGCGGGCCAGGTCTGCATCTCCACCCAGCGTGTGATCGTGCAAGCTGGGGTGTACGACGACTTCCTAGCGGCATTGGTGCCGCGGGTCGAAGCGCTGCGCACGGGCGATCCGCTCGATGAAACCACGCGCATGGGGCCGATGATTCGCGAGGCCGACGCCGAGCGGGTGGGCAATTGGGTCGCGGAAGCGGTGGCTGCCGGGGCGCGCCTGGCGTGTGGCGGAGGGCGCCAGGGCGCGCTGTTTGCGCCGACCGTGGTGACCGACGTGAACCCCCGTATGCGGATCAGTTGCGAGGAGTTGTTTGGCCCGGCCGTGGCGGTAACTCGCGCCGGTTCCGTCGACGAGGCGCTGGCCCTGGCCAGAGATAGCCGATATGGGCTTAGCGCGGCCATCTTCACGCGCGACCTGCACACGGCACTGCGCTTTGCACGAGAGGTCGACAGCGGTTGTTTGCACATCAACGGCGGGCCCCAGTGGCGGGCCGACCTGATGCCCTATGGCGGTTTGAAAGAGAGCGGGCTTGGCAAGGAGGGTCCGCGGTACGCGGTGGAAGAGATGACCGAGCTAAAGACCGTGGTGATTCACGGCGTGTAACCGGCGTGGAAGCCAGGCGCTTCGGAAGTCAACGCGAAGGAACTCAACGGCCCGCTAGATGATCGCGCCCGCGGCCGCGAGTTCGGCCTGGCCGATGCGTCCCTCGTACAGCGCGGAGGCCACCAGCACGGCGTCGCAACCCGCCCCGGCGGCTGCTTGCAAGTCGTCGACGCCGCGAACACCACCCCCGGTGACGATTTGCCAGGCGGGGAACATGTCGCGCAGTTGCGCGCACAGTGGCAAACTTGCCAGGCCGCCGCTCGTGCCGACCGTGGCTATGTCGAGCACGATCGTGCGCACTACGCCAGCTTGGGCCGCCAGCGCCGCGACCTGTCGCGCGTCGAGATCGCGCCAACCGGGCGCCGTGGTCCAGGGCCGGCCAGCGAACAAATCGAGGCTGAACACCAGCCGCCGCGGGCCCACCGTGACGACAAGCTCTGCAAGCGCGGCGGGGTCGACCAGTGATTCGAGGCCCGCGATGACCGCCGAAAGGTCGCGGCCCGCCGAGCGGAACTCGCCCAGTCGCGCGGCGGCGCGTGCGGTGCGTGGGCCGGCATCGACCCACAGCTCGAGGCCCTGGTCGAGCACCGCGCGATACACCTGCCAGGCAGGCTCCGCGCCGGCGATGGCATCGAGATCGGCCAGGTACACGCCGCGCGCGCCAAGGTGCCTAACCAGCGCGCGGGCCACCGCAGAGGGCTGGCTGCCGCACCCGAAGCGGCTGACTAGCGGTCGATAGTTCGCGCGCTGGCCACCCTGGCCGTGCACCACCTGGCCCCGCTGCACGTCGAGCACCGGCCACACGCGAAGCTGCCGCAGGCTGGTCGTGCTCACGGCGCGGCTCCGGGCGCAGGAGGATCGGCCAGCAGCAGGGCTGCTGCCTGCTCGACGATGCGCTCTTCAACCGAATCGGCCCAGGCGCCAGGCAGGCCGTAGTAGATCATGGCCGTGGCACCTTCGTAGCCTCCTTCGGCCAACACGCGGCGCGAGGGAATATAGGCCATCACGTCGTTGGCATAGCCGGCCACCCACAGCCGTTGGGGTTGTCGCGCACGTTTCAAGCGCAGGGAAAAATCGACCACCACTTCGCCCCCCAACAGCACCCAATCGAGATCGGGATCGAGACGCCAGCATTGCACCGGATAGGGGTAGCTGCTGGGCAGCGCGCGGCCAGCGGCCAATTCGGCCAGAAACAATTGCGCGCGGTGCGCCACGAAGCGATCGCCCGAGGCCGCTTCCGCTTCCCAATACGCGCGGTCGGGCACACTGGCAAAATCCAAGGCCACCTCGGCGTAATGCGCCGCGAGCGGTCCCCGGGCCGGCGCCATCGGCGCGGCCAGCACGGCTTCGACCGCGGCGGCCAATTGCCGACCATAGTGCTCTGCCAATTCCGGCGTGCGCCGGGGCAGCGGATTCTGGTCCGCGCCACATCCGGCCCAGAACATGGCCACCGCGCCAGGGTGCGATTGTTCCAGCGCCAACTGCATGAAGCCTGGATAGTCGCCCGACCATTGATAGAACGACAGCACCGTGGCATGGCAAGCATAGCCCGCCACGATGGCCAGCAGTTGGCCATCGGCCCGGCGCACAGCCATCACGGGCACGTCGTGATCGACCGGGCCCACGAGCGTTCCCTGGGCGCGGCGTGCCTCGACCTCGGCCTCGGGGTTTTGGCGACGGTTGACCGCGAACGTGGCCTGCCCTTGACCCCAGGCCACCTGCGCCGGCTGCCGCGTGTTCCAGGCCCGGCCCACGACCTCGACGACCTGTTCAATCAGGCGCGTGGTGTAGTCGTTCATCTGGTGCATTTGGCGCGGATCGAGCGGGAGCATGGCACGCAGATTTTGCCCGACCACCGGGCCCGTGTGCGTGTGCGAACAACAGATGGCAATTTGTTCTCGAGCCAAGCCATGGTTGGTTGCCAAGCGCTGACAGATGTTCGCGGCCGTTCCGCGGTCGATGCCGACCAGATCGAGCGTGATGAGCACGACCGTGCCGCCGCGATCGTCGCTCAAGACCAAGGCCTTGGCCCACAGATCGTGCAGGGTACCCTCGGCCGCGTGATCGCGCGAGCCATAGCCCGACATCCACATCGGCTCGCGGGGAGTGATCGCCTCGCGGGCCACGCCGGCCTGCCAGGTAGGTTGCTCGGCCGCCGCTCCCGCCACACAGCCGATGCCCAGCGCCAGCAAACACACGCCGCGGACCAAGTAATAGTGCATATCGGCATTCCGTGGTGAGGGGCACAACCGTGGCTATTTGATCGACAACAAGTACGCCAGCAGGTCGGCCATGGACGACGGGTCAATCTGCTTTTCCAAACCCTCGGGCATCAACGATAGACCGCTCGATAGCAGCAATTCAATGTCCACGCGCAGCACGACGTCGCGGGCTCCCTCGGCGCGCACCAAGGTAACGCTGGTGGCGGTTTCAGCGGTAATCATGCCCGACAGCGACCGGCCGTCGTGCGTGGCAAGCGCATAGTTGAGATACTGCGGATTCACTTCGCGATTGGGGTCGAGCACATTGACCAGAATGGCCTCGGCTCCGCGATTCTGCAGCGTGGCAAGGTTGGGCCCCAATTCGTGACCTTGGCCCTCGAGCTTGTGGCAGGTGGCGCACACCTTTTGAAACACCGCGCGACCGCGTGCCACATCGCCCAGAGCGGTTAGCACACCGCGATAGGCCTCGACCACGTCGGCCCGCCGGGCGGGTTTGGCGGCGGCCAACAGCTTCGTGGTGCGCGCACGCAGGGCCGCGTCGCCGGCATTGGCCAGTTGCTGTAGGTCGGCCGGCGACAGCTCATTTGCCGAGACCTGCTGGGCTTCGATCAGATCCACGAGCGCGGCGGGCCGCGTCAACAGCGCCGCCGTGGCCGCTTGACGCACGGCCGGTGTCAACTGGCTCCAGCGCTGCCCCAACCGTGCCGCGGCACCTGCCGCGTCGCGCGCTATCCAGGCAGACAGCACAGCGGCGGCCAATGTGGGGGCCGTGGCAGCGGCTCCATCGCCCTCGAACACTTGGGCCAAGACCTCGGCGGCGCGCGCGCCGGCGAAGCGGGCCACGTCGTCGACGGCGGCCAACCGTTCGGCAGGGTCGGCCGCGCCGTCGGCCAGCGCGGCTTCAGCGCGTGCCAATCGTGCAGCCAGCCGCGCGCGTAGCCGTTCACCCGGCGCATCGGCTGCCAGCGTGGCCACCGGATCGCCCGCACGGCTGCCCAGGCTCGCCAGGTAGGTGACCAACAGCTTGTCGCCCAGCGTTTCATCCTGTGCGGCAATCTGGGCCAGCGTGTGGCGCACCCGTTGCCCCGAGTCGTCGGCCAGTTGTCGGCCGCTGAAGCCGGCCAGCGATTCGGCCAGTTCATCGCGTCCGTCACCGGTCCGGAAAAACGCGGATTGCCCGGCCCAGCTTGCCAGTAATCGGTCGGCACCAGTTCCTGCAGAAGTGGCCAGCGCCAGCCGCATCCAACGATCACCCGCATCGGAAAGTGCCAGCTTTACCCAACTTGCCTCGCGCGGGGCGGCGTCGAGCTGGCCCAACGTGAACGCCACCTGGTAACGCACGTGAATGTCGGGGTCGTGGGCCAGTTCCACGATGCGCGCCGCCACTGCCGAGTCACCAGCAAATGCCTCGGCCAAACGCACCGCGTGCCGGCGCACGCCGGGGTGGTCGTCAGCCAGTGCCGCCAGCACCACCGCGGGTGTCAGCGCGCCGGGTCCACGCAAGGCCCACAAGGCGTGCAACCGCCCCAACGCCGCGGGAGAATGCTGCGCCAGTTGTTCCAGCGCCGGCACGGCCGCAAAGTCAGCCCGCTGGTAGAGCAGCCGGGCCGCCGTGTCGCGATGCCAGCCGTTGGGGTGCGACAACAGCGCCACCAATTCGGTGGTGCTGGCGCGACCCAGAGCCGACCTGGCCGCGACCGGCCGATCGCTCGCGCGCAGACGGTATATCCGCCCCCGATCGCGACCACTGGTCAGGTCGAGATGTTTTTTTATCACCGGCGGCAAGCTGGCGGGGTGTTCGATTACCTCGCGATACATGTCGAGCAGATACAAGCAGCCGTCGGGTCCGTGCGCATATTGCACCGGGCGAAACCAGGTATCGCGCGAGGCCAGGAACTCGCGCTGTGCGTCGGCGCGACTGGCCACGTATTCAATGCCCGACGTGTCGAGCAGCTTGCGATGCACGATGTTGCTCCCCACGTCGCTCACAAAAGCCTGGCCGCGGAAACTTTCGGGCCAGGCATCGCCCCGATAGATCGTCACGCCGGTGGCGCTGGTGAAATAGCCCGCCGGGCGGCCACCCCCTTCCACAATGCCCGGCACCACACCCTTGGCACGCAAGCGCGTGCGCACGATACGCCACGGTTCGACCGGGCTTAGGCGAAATACTTCGGCCTGCGGGCCATCGGCTGCGATGCTCGCCCGTGCCGATGGCGCGGCCAGGTAGGGGTTGCGCGCCAGGTAACGGTCTTCGAACATCACCTGCTGGATGTGGTCGCTGTTGTGGCAGACGAACATTGTCCCCCAAT